>JANNCG010001425.1:0-7247 GCA_031386385.1 Myxococcales bacterium | reverse complement strand
GCCGATGGGACGGGAGCACACATTTGCAAAGCACTGCAGTCCCATACAACAGTCTCCCGACGCACCGCAGGTTTGACCCTCGCGACGACACTCGGCAGGGGGCGGCGGTTGGCAGGTGTTTCGTCCGGGGTTCATGGGATCGGGTCGACAGCGGCCGGAGCAGCAGTCGCCGTCGAGACGGCAGTCCATCGCGTTTGCGCGACACGCCACTGGCGCCCAGTACGCAGCGAAGTTGCCCGTCGCGAGATCTTGGCCTGGCAGCCAGTAGCCTGCGTGCGACGGGTCTGCTCCCGGCGCGGAGTTAAGATCGATCGCGCTGATCCAAATTTGCAGCCGTCCGCCGCCTCGGCCACGTGAGCGAGCGCCTCGCGTTCCGGCTTGGGCGTTGCCGTACTCGCGACGTGACATGGATGCCAGCCAGTAGAACCCACCGAGCTCGCCTTCGCGCGAAACGAACGGCGAAAACGTTGGCCAATACGAATCCCGTGCCATTGCACCCCCGTTGGCGTTGCTCAACCGTACTGGCTCGCCGCCTGTCTTAGGGATCATATACAACGCCCCCCCGTACGGTCGCGGGTCGTTGAGGTTCGCGAACGAGTCGCCTGAGTACGAATGCTCGCCGTGTGCAAACGCGATCAGCCTTGAGTCCGGAGACCAGGTGGGATGAGCGTCGGCGCTACCTCCCTCTGGATTCATCCGAAGTGCCGCACCGGTATGGAGCATCCTTGGCGCTCCAAAGAGCCCGTTGTCGACCACATCCATCAACGTGAGGTTGCCCGAGGTAAAGATGTCTCCACCGCCATCGAGGCGATTGATAAACGCGATCGTTCGTCCGTCTGGTGACCACTCGGGATGAATTGAGTTCATGCCCGGAAGTCCCATGTTCGCGACCAGAGCCCCAGTCGCGCGATTGAACATCGACATTTGGCCCGTCGCGTTTGTCGCCAACAAGCGAGTCGAGTCTGGGTTAAACGCGAAGAAAAACTGTCCACTGATGGTGTTTGTCGGAAACACCGTTGGGCTAGGATTTGGCGCTAAATCACTGAGAAAATCAAACACTGCGGCGCCTTGCACGCCGCCCCCGAGTGGCGTCGCCAAGTATCGACCATCGCGCGAGACTGTGTGGCAACCAGGGCACCTGCCTCCGGGTCCGGGTGTGGGCGGAATGTTCGGGATCGCTTGACTGCGCTCGGCGGTCCCGTCCGCAACGCGCATCACAAACCCTTCGAGAACCCCAGCGCCGGTCCAATACCAGTAGTAGACGTTTCCGTAGTTTCCCGCGCGAGTGATCACCATTTGAACGGGATCGCTGGCGACAACAATGCCGTTTGCCATGATGGCTCGGTCCACAGTCAACGTGACCGGCAACCCAATATCGCTCTCGGCAACGATGCGCCAGATCGCAGGATCTGCGACGAAATCATAGCGAAATCCCACACCAGTATGCAGGACATACGCAGTGAGTCGAAGGTGCTCTTTTTGTAGCCGAACGCGGTAAACATCCCCCGCCACTCCACGCTCCCACTGAATGTCCGGAGCGGCCACGTTGTTGGGCATCACCACACCATCTAACGGATACAAGATATTCGCCGACTGCATCGGATCTCGCACGGGGGCATCGGCAAAGAGTCGCTCGCGTTCAGCGATCGTTCCGCCGCCAATAGCGAGATCGCGCTGAATCGAAATGGTCACAGTTGAGCTCGCGGTGAGCCGCATCCCAGCGACACCCACCGCTTCAACCTGCACATGCGCGACGCCACCCGCGCGCCCGTTGATTCGAAGCTCGCCGTCCACAGACACCGTCGCCCCGCGATCGTTGTCAATGGACCACACACCGTTGAGAAGAGGCGTGCGCATCCCATCTCGCCGAACGGAAAAAGCCCGCAAAATCTGCGACGAAATCATCGCGTCCCGCACCGTGACGTTCACCATCGGAGGCTCAATCACAAGCGAGACGATGTCGTCCGGTCGCTCAACCACGCGCCCATCAAACAGCACTGGGACATCGCCGGCTTCAACAGCTAGGCGGTCGACTCGGACTACGTCTCCCTGGACAGAGCCATCCAGTCCCACAGGCCCAGCATCGCAGCCCGCGAGTGCAAAAACAGCCACCAAGGGAGCCGAACAGCGCGTCCTGCTGTATCGCAAACCAACTCGAAGCGTCATAGATGCCGACGAGTGTACCGCATCTTGTTGGATAAATCCTAAGCGTCGAAGCCCTGCAATCCCGGCGGGATTTGCTCTTGCGCACCAGGAGCAATCGCAGGTGGGGGGACCGGACCGATGGTCAACTGAGCGCCCTCAAGCACAATCGTGGACATCCCCTCAAGGTCAACCTCGACACGCACGGCAGGATCACTCCCAGGGAGCTGAAAACTCTGCACGGTTGAGAAGCGAACAGCCTTCGCTACGCTGGTCATTCGCCAAGGAATCCGAAGTGTTGGCGTCCCTCCAAAGGGCCACTGGACTTCAAAGAGTCTGTGCACCGTCACTCCCAATGGAGGCTCGCGCTCAAGTCGAAAGACCACTGTCGCCCGCATACCCCCTGTAGCTTCAGGTTCGACCCATAGGTCCACTGGAGCGCCACGCACACGATCTAAGCGTGCAAGGACTTCGGGAGGCATTTGTTGCATGGACGAATCTTAACCTTGAAGCGTTTTGTCTCTAACGTCCAGCGTCGCGACCGCGGGGCCGTGGGCGAGGACGACGACCACCATCCGCCGAGGGAACATCCGTCGGCATACCTGAGTCCATCACCACCACGCCCGCATCGACGGGCTCTTCGACTGTTGGTGGCGCCTCTACCACTGGCGGTTGCTCAGGTTGAGCCACCATTGCTGAGCCCGGAACGGGGCCTGAGCTTGGAGGTGTCTGAGAGACGCCATTTAAAAAATCAGCGGAATAAACACCGGAGGTCGGGGATTGGTTTCCTCCGCAGGCGAGAGAGCCGAGAGCCACTGCGCTGAGAGCGAGGGCAACGAATGTTTTGCGCGACAACATCAAATCTGTCCTTGGTTTTGGGGGTCTAACACTACACCAACAGAAGTAATTGCCCAATGACTTGCGGTACAGAAACAAAAAGAGCACGCTTTCGCGCGGTTCTGTAAGCTGCTACAACTACAATCGATTCTCTATTTGGCTGAAGTTTTAAGTGCGTCCAAAAATCTCATCATTCGTCGTTGGGTCGCTTGTGACCCACACCGTCCTCGCCGGAGGTGCGCTGTTTTTAGCAGCGAAACAGCCGCGTCCCGAGATTTCGACACAGCGACGGTCCGTAGAGCTTGAGTTTGTAGCCCCCCCGACACCGCAAGCAGAGCCCGTCGCGCCAGCGGTCACCCCTCCAGAACCCATCGCACCGCCGACCGCTCAACCGATACCCACACCCAACGCGAACGCTCGGGTGATTCGAAATCCAAACACCGCGACGAACACGGTGACAAATCCAGAGCCGCAGGTGATCCCGCCAGAAAACACTGCAACGCAGGCAGTGGATCCTTTTCCGTGGCGACACAACAACGGCACGACAGCAACGGCCAACACCGGTCGCGTTCTCTCTGCTGTGAATCTCATGAATCCAAACGCGACGGACATGATGGCTGCCGCACAGAGCGCAGGCGTCGCGTTGCCGTCGGCAGCAGAAGTCCGCGGACAGACCCGTCAACTGTTCAACACAGGGCGCTGTACTGGCACCCCAGAAGAGTGCGCTCGCGCAGCTGCGATGGCTCCGCTCAACGTCGCCGCAAATGCGTTTGGGCGACCCAATCCGCCAGGGACATCAAGAAATGCCCGCCAAGTGATTACCGCCGCCCGCTCTACTTTTTTGCCCGTTCGCCAAATTCCCGATGTGGGCGCGATGGTCATGCGAGCGCCGTTGTTCACTCCTCCCGGGAGCACACGCGAAGTGCCCGCGGGTGAACAAGCTGCGGGCCGCGAGCTGGACTATGCTCACGCACAATCAGGATCCATGAGCGGAGGTGGAACCGTGCCGATCCCGACGCCGCCTTACCACTTGATCCACGCTGAGATTGAAGTCGATCAGGCTCCAACCGGCGCGATTTTGGAGGTTCGAATCGCGCAGAGCTCGCGCAATAACACGTTTGATCGAGCCGCAGAGCAAGCCATTCGCGAGGCACTTCAAGAAGCAGAGCCGTTTAATACAACGACGGTGCGACGTTCGCGATGGGCGTTTGAAGTGAGCGATGCAGTGCGTGGTGAGCGCCTTGATTTGCTGGTGCGCGGCGACGGAAACGAAGGCTGGCAGGTCATCCCTGAAGAGTCCAACGGTGTGCGTTTGCGCTATCGTGTTCGGCACGTCAACACCCGCCTGCTCACGACTCCGCCAACCACTGGCACAGGCCCGGTGTTGCCCGCACGAACGGGTTGAGCGCTCTACAGCGGACCGTTGCCGAGGCAGTTTACTCCCTCGCGAATACTGTCTTGGCTGACACATCGAACGCGAAATGCGGTCTCGGGTAGCATCGCGTCCACGCAACGGGGGGCACCGGCTGGAACCGATGTTCCACGAGGCAAAAGCCCCAAGTCCGAGCAGTCTGAGTAGCTATTGGTCGTCGTGGAGAACCAACAGACTCGACAGTACGCTGGCTCGTTGCAAAAATTGCCGACCGTCCCGGTGTAGCGACCCACGGCCCCGCAAGAGTTCTCGCCCGCAGGTGTGAACTCACTCAAGGCTTGAGGGCAGTTGTCGAGGACGCGACAAGTAGGCGGAGGCATGCTGGGGCAAAATGCTCCGTTTGGCGGGCAAATTCCGCCGCCATTTTGCAGTGGCAAGCAACACGTGGGAGCACAGTCTTCGTCAAATTGACAGCGAGGCGCGCAGGTCGGACGAGCGCCGAGAGAGACACAAACCTCTGTCTCTAAGCATGAAGGAATGCACCCCTCTTCGCAGTACCGCGCATCGCCACAGACTTTGTTGTTGCCGCCACTCAACGGAATACAACAGCCCGAGCCGCAGTCGCCGTGATTCTGGCAAAAAGTAGCGCAGGAGTTCGGCATGTTGCGCCACTGAACACAGGTCTGGTTTGGCTCGCAAAGGGGAATACACGGCGCGTCAGGCAGCGCCCACAGTGGGTCCGCGCAGATCCCTGGAATCCGCGGATTCGAAGTGCGCACGCACACGTCACGGCCAGAACAATCACGTGGATTTTCGCAGATGGTCCCACATCGGCAATCGTTGGTTCGAGCGCACAACTGCGCCGAGCCCATCGGGCATGTCACCGCCGCAGGTCCGCAGCTTTCGCAGAGCGCGAACATTCCAAGCGCAACAAACCATCGCCGGAGCCAAAGCACGCCAAGACTTTACGCCGAGTTGTGTCTTTGAGCACCTATGTTTCGCGGTTGTTCTTTATTCGACCATCGAATCCCAAGGAGACCCCTTCGCGACTGTCCAATGATTTGGTACATCCATCGCAGCCGTGCGCCTCACCACTCGAAGAGAAGTTTTATTGCACTCAACCCTCGCCGGACTGGCGGTTGCAGGGGCAGGTCTGTCCTCCTCATCCGTTGTCGCTGCACAGAGCGCGCCGACTTCAGGACACAGCGGCAGAACATTTTATTCGCTGCCTGAAGAGCAAATTTTGAATGAGATTCGCACCGCGCGCATCCTGTCGCGCAGGCCCGTTGGCTCAACGAGCGTGAACTATCGGTGCGATCTCGTTGGCGAAATTGACTGTGCTTACAAGCCCCGAAGCAGGACCCACGGGGACGCATATTTGGCTGAAATTGCAGCTTTTCGACTCAACAAGCTGCTGGGTCTTTCGCGTGTTCCGCCGGCTTGTTCGCGTGTGACGCAGCGCGCGGGTTTGCGGCTTCCTCCGGACTCACCCGTGACCGTTGAGCGCGATGGATCCATCCGAGGTGCTGCTATTTTTTGGTGCCCGATCCTACGCGAATCTCGCATTGATCAAGAGCGCGAGCGCACACGCTGGACAGGCTGGCTTCGTCAGCGCGGGACCCTCGCCGACGCAGACCGCGGACGAGCCGAAGAGATCTCGACACTCATCGCCTTCGATTTTCTCACGGGAAACTGGGATCGCTGGAGCGGAGCCAACGTCCCAATGGACGCCTCTGGGCATCTTGTGTACCTCGATAACAATGGTGGATTTAGCGAGCCATTCGGCGACCGCATGCTCGCCGGCGTGATGAGGCATCTTCGATTGGTGCAGCGATTTTCACGCTCGTTTGTCGATCACGTGCGAGCGATGACCGACATCTCTGTACGCGCCGAGATGGCGCTCGACGGAGACACCGCTCATCCACCACTTAACCCCACTCAGCTCACATCGCTCCTTCGACGCAAGGACGCGCTAATCGCTTATGTCGACGAATTGGTTCGGCGGCATAGCGCAGAGAATGTACTACTATTTCCCTAACAAACCGGCACAGGAGCTTTCGCTATGGCATTTGTCACCTGCACACAGTGCTCACGACACATTCGAGATTTTGAATCGGCTTGTCCCTTTTGTGGCAAATCGCGCCTCGCGACAGCGCTGGCCGGGGACATGGTTGAGATGCCATCGGGTCTCTCACGCTCAGCGCTCGTGCTCGCAGGTACACTCGCGCTCGCTGCGTGCAATCCAGCGGGACAGGGCAATCAGCAGTCGATCGTTCAGCCCTACGGAGCGCCCATTCCGCCACAACCACCACGCCCAATCGACAACATGGTCCCGACTCCTGTGTACGGCGGCCCTGTCCCGGTTGAGCTCCCCGTGCAAGTGCAAGTCATGGACACCGGAGTCATCACTCCATCTCTTGTGCACCCCTACGGTGCTCCCATTCCGCCACACCCTCCGCGCCCACAAGTACAGACGCAGCCCATCTCGCAGCCCATCGCTCCCCCCGTTGCCGCGTACGGAGCACCGGTACCGGTCGCTCAAGACCCCGTGCGCAACGCCCCCAGATATGGCGCTCCGCCGCGTCCCGACAGTCCCCACTTCAAAGACGAAGCATAAATCGAAAGAACACTGCTTTTTCGCAGTGCATGTGCGTGTCTAGAACCCACAAGCTCCCCACACGACGCAAGCTTCTGTCCCTCGCCGCCGTCGCCGCGACGGCCCCTGCGTGCCACACCGCGGGCAGTCCCTTGCGGCTCCCCAACGTGTGTCGCGCGCTGTCACAAAATGAAGAACATATATTACGTTTACCCTATGAGAAGCAAGACTTTCCGCTAGGGGTGATGAGCGGCGATGTGACGTATGACTCGGTCGTATGCTGGACCCGGTACCGCCGCC
>JANNCG010001412.1:0-5921 GCA_031386385.1 Myxococcales bacterium | reverse complement strand
CGGCGCTACAATCCACGTCGTTTGAGCGACACGCGTACGGAGCCCAAAACGCGGACGCGTTCTCTTGCGCTGTCTCTTGCCCCGGCAACCAATACGGAACAGCGCTCGAGTCCGCCCCGTCTCTCACGTCCGTCGAGATTGCGCTCACCCAAATCTGGCGACGACCCGTCCCGCGGGTCCCTGATTGCGCGTTGCCGTAGTCGCGGCGAGTGTAGTGAAGAAGCCAATAGACACGTGCAAATTGACCGGCGATTCCACCGTCCATCCCATCGGTCGTGAAGGGCGTAAAGTTTGGATAAAACGCATCGCCGTTGCTTCTCCCCGTGCTTGCGCGAGTCAGCCGGTTTGGTGCGCCACCCGCCGAGCTGATGAGGTACAGCGCGCCGCGGGTGTTCACATCCGAGGTGATCACGCCCGTCCCGTGCTCAAAAGCAATAAACCGCGAGTCCGGTGAAAACGACGGGTAGGCGTCCATGCGTCCGCCTTCGGGCGCTGCCACCAAGTCCGCTCCACGGTGCATGACCACCGCCGCACCGAAGCGATCTGCGCCCGTGATCGGAAATCTCGCGAGGTCTCCCGCCGTGAGATTCCACGCGTTGTCGGCGTTTACGATGGAGGCCACTGAGTTGTTGTCCGGTGCCCACGAGGGCTGCGTGTTGTTTGCAATCGCGCCAGATGCCGGTGCGATAATCGCCCCCGTCACCGCATCAAACAAAAACGCGCGCTGCTCAGAGTCGGTCATCCAGAGCCGCGTCCCTGCTGGGTTGAAGCTCGCATAGAACCATGGCCGATCGAAGCGAAACACCATCGGTGGGTTGGGACCACGAAGATCCCGCGTTGCGTCAAACACACCGCCGAAGTCCCCGTCGCCCAGCGAGACCGCGAGTCGAGAGCCGTTGCCCGACAGGCTGTGACAAGCCGCACAACGTTGGCCGTTTGCGCGCGGCGGCGGGTTGGGCATAAAGTTGTCCGGAGACGGAGCACGCTCGGCCCCTTGGATGAGCCGAAGGATGCGTCCCTCGGTGGCACCAAAGTTTCCCACGGTCCAGTAGTACACCGCGCCGGCGATGCTTCCGCGCGCGATCCGCATACGAATCGGCGCTCCAGCAATCACCTGGTTGCGCATGGAGTCCCAGCGGTCCACCGAGAGCGTGAGCTCACGGCCCGGAGCGCTCAGCGTGACCGAGTTCCACTCGGATGGCGGGAGCAGAAACGAGTGGGTAAACGCCGCGCCTGTGTGGGTCACATACGCGGTCAGAGTCACTGGTCCACCTATAATCCGTATGCGATACTGATCCCCCATCGCCCCGGTGCCCTGCCACTGTACATTTGGCGGCCACACGTTGCGGGGAAACACCACTTCGTTGAGCGGGTACAAAATCTCTGCAGCTCGCATGGGGTCCATCAAGGGCATTCCGGCGAAGTGCGGGACTGCGCTCGCGTCGGTACCTGGGCCAAAAATCACGCGATCTCCTGGCACAATAGCCGAGGGCACATCACTCGCCGCGTTGGGAATATCCAGTCCGTTAGGCACGTCCCTCGATGGATCGGGGATGTCGAGCCCGTTGGGCACATCACGCCGTGTCCCCGAGTCACGCAACACGGGCTGCACGTCTTCCGCGCAACCTAGCCACGTACCAAGAACGCTCCCGAGCAACAAGAGTCCATGTTGGCCAGTGACGAATGGTTTGGATCTCATAGGCAAATGGTATCGAGAACGGCGTCTTTGCGAAGTACAAATCTTCTCAAGGTGACACTCGCAGTTCGCGCTCTTCAACGGCGGTCACGGATATCTTATGTTCGCAAAACCACTCAACAATCGATGAGATTTCGCAGAAAGAAGCCTGTACGATTGGTCCAGCCCACCCCCTCAATATCGACTATGAATAATAAGTTGCACCGATGGTCCACGCACTTGGGCGCTCTCACGGCCGTGCTGAGCGTTTCTTGCGGCGCTAAAACGAGCCTGAGGGTGGGCGACGCGGCCGCACCTGCTGTCGTTGTCGCGCCTTCAGCATCATTTAGGCTGATCGCGCCGTTGTCGCTCGGCGACGTATCGCTGCTGCGTCCCACGCTCCGTTGGACACTTCCGGCGGAGTACGACGGCGCAGTGGTTGATCTGTGCCGCGATCGCGACTGCCGCCAACGGATTGAGTCGCTCACCGCCACGGGAACCTCGGTCAGACCCACCGCCCCTTTGTCGCCAAGGAGCGTAGTTTTTTGGCGGGTTCGACCAGCCGTTCGAGGTATTGCGGGCCGCGTGTCGAGCCCGACTTGGCTGTTTCACGTCCCCGCAATGGATAACTCAGGAGCGATAGACACCAGCTACAACGCCCATCTTGATCTTAACGGTGACGGCTTCGATGACGTGGCCGTCGGAGACTCTGGTGCAGGTCGCGCTCAGATTTATTATGGGGCTCGGGATGGCGTCCGCGAGGCTGCCGCAGCAGTCCTTGTGGGCGAACCCGACGAGCGCTGGTTTGGGATCTCTGTGGCAAACGCCGGAGATCTTAATGGTGATGGCTTTTGCGACCTCGCGATCGGCGCGAGCCGTGCAAATCTCCCCGTAGGTGCAGAGGCCGGAAGCGTGAGCGTCTTTCATGGTGCTCTCGGTGGCATCGAAACCACGCCAGTGTTGAAGCTTAGCGGCTCAGCGGCCGAGGCTCGTTTTGGTTGGTCCGTCGCGGGAGCAGGAGACGTAAACCGCGATGGGTTTGGCGATCTGCTCATCGGTGCGTACTCGGCCTCGCCCGGTGGCCGGGCGCGAGCCGGCACCGCGAGCCTCTATCACGGGTCACCCATGGGAATTTCGGCGGTGCCCATTCAAGTGCTTGAGGGGACATTGCCGGGCGAGTTTTTTGGATACTCTGTGGCCACCGCAGGAGATCTCAACGGCGACGGATTCAGTGACGTAGTCATTGGAGCGTGGGTGGCAGCTCCAGGAGGGCGAGTCGCCGCGGGGTCCGCGAGTATTTTTCATGGGGCTCCGAGCGGGATCGCCCCGATCGCCACGCGTGTCCTTGAGGGAGTCACTGCAGGTGATTGGTTTGGCATCTCGGTCGCAAGCGCCGGGGATGTGAACAACGATGGATTTGGTGATCTTGTCATCGGAGCCAGCGTCGCCGCCCCGCTTGGAAGAACTCAAGCCGGCACAGCCAACATCTTTCACGGCAGCGCGATGGGGGCGGAGTCCCCGGCCGCGAGGATTCTTGAAGGCGTCGCAGTCGACAACTACTTTGGCTTTTCGGTTTCAGGAGCGCGGGACGTCAACGGTGATGGGTTCAGCGACGTGGTTGTCGGTGCCACGCTGGCAGATCCAAACGGGGTCGAAAACGCCGGAACTGCGGGCGTCTACCATGGTAGTGCCGCTGGGATTTTGGCGGTCGCAGCGGTTGTGATCGAGGGGCGCCAGCTCGGCGGTTCACTGGGTCGTTCGGTCGTTGGTGCCGGAGACGTCAACGGCGATGGATATAACGACGTAGTGATCGGGGCGTCACGGGACAACGACCCGTTTCGACTCGGGCAGGGAAGCGCCGGTGTGTATCAAGGCGGTGCGGCTGGGATCACTCGAGTCCCGAGCGCATCGCTCATTGCGGGCGAGCGAAGCGAAGACTTCGGAATCTCCGTCGCTGCGCGCTCACACACTCGAACTCAGCGAAGGGTGCGCCCTCCGGCAAGCTGATAGGCACACGCTCGTCGCCAACGTACGGAAAGCGCCCCCGGTGTTAACTCGCTGCCGCTCGACTGCGATAGCGCCTCGTTTTGTGCGACGTTTTGCCTTCAATCTGCCCGGACTCTGCGTGAGATATGTCTGCAAAATGGCTCGTGAACTCTCAGATAGCCTATGCTCGACAGTCGGAGTTGGTACGAGTGTTGCAATCTACCCATTGATCGAACGCCAAACCGACCGTGTCACTTCGCGGAGTTTAGGGACATTAGCTACAAACTATGAACGAACCACTGCGACCCATCCGTCTGCTTGCGAACGCTGCGCTCATTGGTATCGCGATGCAGTGCATGAGCTGTGCTCCGGCGGTGATGCCGCCTAGACCGCTGGGGCCATTATCACTCGGCGACGTTCGGACGGCGTACCCGCTGTTTCGGTGGGAGCTTGCACCAGGGACCGACGGCGCGGTGCTGGAGCTTTGTCGCGATCGGGCCTGTGCTCGGCCGTTTGACACGCTTCGAGTGTCTGGCAGTTCGATTCGAGCGAGCCGCCCACTTCGGCCGCGAAGCGTAGTGTTTTGGCGACTTCGTGGGCTTGCGGGTGCAGCGCAAGGGCGTGATCCGAGTGCGACTTGGGAGTTTCACGTGCTTCCGGGCGCGAACGAGCACACCGGTTGTGGCGAGACGGGCGAACACGCACACGCAGATTTTGACGGCGATGGGCGTGACGATGTTGCGATCTCAAGTCCTCACTCATCTGACGGTGAGCGCTCTGACGTTGGACGCATTCAGATCGCATACGGTGAGCCCTCAGCGCGCCCGTTGCGCGTGGGTCCGGTGTTGGTTGGTATGAATCGGGATGGGCACTTTGGCGCAGCAGTGGCTTCGGCCGGTGACATCAACGGCGATGGTTTTGGCGATCTTGTGGTTGGGGCTCCGGACTCGAGCGAAGCTGAACTTGAGCGAGCGGGGAGCTTCTCAGTGTTTTATGGAGGGATCATGGGGATCGCGACGAGTGCGGGACAGTCGGTCAAAGGCACGACAGCTTATGAGCTATTGGGATCCACCGTTGCCCGCGGAGGTGATGTCAACTCAGACGGCTACGCGGATGTCGTGGTGAGCGCGCCCGGAGGTCGCTCGTCCAACGCACTCACCCCAGGAATAGTGCGAGTGTATTACGGCTCAGCGATGGGTCTGCGCACTTCAGATCCAACGGTTCTTGAGGGACGCGTCAACGGAGCCAACTTTGGCCACTCGATCATGGCGGTGGCCGATCTTAACGACGACGGATTCAACGAGCTGGTAGTGGGTGGCGTAGTCGTGCGCGCAAACTCACGGCTCTCACAAGCGACCAGCATTTTTCGTGGCTCGTCGTCGGGTCTCGCTGTGAATCGCATAGACACCGACCCCGGTCCTGTCACCGAAGAGCGGGGAGCCATGGTGTTCGTCGGGTGCGGGTGGAGTGTTCAAGCGATTCATGTCGGTGGCAGCGACATTTCTCCCGCCCGCGACCATCTTCACTTCGTCCATTTAGCGTCTCCGACAGCCGAATATTCGATTCGAATGATCGAACGACACCCAGCGGGATTCTTAGGCGCTGACGCGTCATTTGGTGCCTCGTTGGCGTTTGCAGCGGACCTAAACGGCGACGGTGTCGGCGATTTGATCGTTGGCGCCCCAACTGCGAAAAATTATCTCAACACCACGACTGGAGCAGTGGTGCTCATGTTTTCGTCGCAGATAAGCCCCAACACTGCAAACTACGTGCAACTCTACGGCAGTCAAGCCAGCGCGCGGTTTGGGCACAGTGTCGCCACCGGCGATTTTAACGGTGACGGCTACGATGACGCGATCGTCGGTGCGCCGCTGTCGGGTTCGAACGCAGGCCCCGGCGTTGGCGCGGCGTACGTCTACCTTGGCGGGCGAGGGTGGTTGAGCGATCGTCCCGCGCAAGTTCTCGAAGGCGTGGCAATGGGGGATGAGTTTGCGACGGCCATCGCGAACTGAACGCCCCATCGGCAGCGGTGAGACCCGGGAGGGGTGATGCGTTGTCGGCGGCGGCAGGGTAGGAGTTGCAGGTTTTTTACAGTCGCTTCACCGGCGAGCGGACGGGCTTTCTGTCCCAGTGCGGCCTCGCAATTCTCACTCTGCTGCGATAATATCCATGTCTAGTCATGACGTACCGAGACGAATCGTAGGCACTTCAAAGCCGAATTTCTGCTCTCAAGTCCCAGGTCGCTGAGCTGAAGGGCGAG
>JANNCG010001402.1:0-17154 GCA_031386385.1 Myxococcales bacterium | reverse complement strand
TGCGGCGGTCAGCCGAGGCGGTCCCCCCCCACGCCATCCTGGCCGCCGTTTTATCTTTCTCCCGTTGGAAGCTGACGAAGTGCAGTTGCGATCTGTGCACACCGTTCATCCACTCGGCACGTCGATCGTGCGATCGTGAGCTCGATACGGGCGCCTGCGACATCTCCTGCCAGCACCAAGAGCTGCGCAAGGCGGATTCGAAGCTCGGGTGTTTCGGCGCCAGCGAGCTGTGCAGCAGCGAGGGCACGTCGGTAGTAGCGAATCGCGAGTGGATGATCGTGACGGCTCAGCGCCATGTCTCCAAGGATTGCGCTCGCGCGAAAAGTGTCGGCAGAGTCACAACCCACCTCAAGCGCTGTGCGAAAATCCAGCTCGCTCCCACCTCGATCGTTCAGACGATATCGACGCGACGCGCGACGTACATAAACCCGCGCAAGCGCCGCACGATGCTCTCGCAATCTCGGTGCAGCGGCGACCGCGAGCTCGCCCTCGGCAATGGCTTCACTGAGCATACCTCGTTGTGCAAACACCTCTCGCTGGCGCGCGTGAAGCGAAGCCTCTCTGAGCGTGTTCGCCTCATCGATGAGTGGTTGGTACGCGCTTCCTGTGGGCGCTAGTCCCGCGAGGGGAAGGTCTTGCGCGAGCGCCAGAAGCGTGTGGATTTCGGCTCGCGAGGTGGGCGCATACAGCAGGCTGGCCGAAGAGAACTCGAGCATAAGGTCATTGGCGCTCAGAGGGCTCGTCGCTTGACTCATCGCGGACACTCCGTCGGGACCGGCGACAAATCGTGCAAGGACTCCGGCGGTCGAATCCACTCCAATACGATCGAGCTGCGCGCGCACCGCAGGGGATTGCAGTACCTGTGCAAACTGATCGACGTTTACTCCGCCGGTTGGCTGCATCCCGATCAGAAGCCAGTCGCCGCGCGGGTTGAGTTCGACCAAGGCACAGCGACGATACACGCTGTGAAACGTCGCGATCAGCTGCGCAAATAGCGTGCTATTTTCGCTGTGAAACCACGCAGCGAATATCCCAGTTGTGCTCAGTCTCTGTTGCGTGAGAGCAAAAAACTCTACGGTGAACAGCTCACTCATCCCCGTGACCCACGGGTTGGATGGCTCTGAAATAATCAGATCAAACGGTGTGCCAGGAGTTCGCAATGCGCTAAGCGCGTCACCTAAATAGAGCTGCACTTTTGGTGACGACAACACATGATGGTTGCTCTCGGCGAAGGGGCCATTGGCGGCAGCGACCACTGAAGCGAGACGCTCGGCCACGGTAATCGAGCGGACCGAATCAACGCTTCTGAGCGCGTCAATCGTGCGACCCGAGCCCAGCCCCACAACCAACGCACGCGAGGGCCGAACGCTGAGCGCCGCAGGAATCAACCCCAACAGCGTCTGTGTGTCATCGTCAGAGCGCGCCGTAGCATCAATTTTTCCGTCAATATGCAGGGCCATTTCACCGGAGTCGTCGCTGCGGACGGTGACGATTGCGTCTGCAGAATGAGCGACAGATACCAATTGCCCAAGGACGTTGTTCTGCGCGTAAAGATAAGGCGCCCGGGTGTGTAGATCGTAGCTGCTCTGTCGGGTTGTGTTCACCACCAGCCCCACAGAAATGCATGCCAACGCGAGCTGTACCCAATTTCGCTTCTGTGCGAATCGACACAAAAGTCCCAATCCGAAGGCGACCACTGCGGCGACGTATGCGCTCATAGGTCCCGTGCGACCGACGACCCACCAAGGGACAGTGAGCGCGGCGAGGGCGTTGCCGCCGGCCGTTGCGGCAAACACAAAACTGCTCGCGTGCGTCGGAGTACGTTGATCCGCGGTCAGCGTGCTACCGCTCCGAGCCATGAGCGCACCCACCAGCACAATACTGGGGGCGAGGATCGCCAAAGACCATAGCAATGCTCGGGCTGTGAGTGCAATCGAGCTTGGAGAATGACTCGCGAAGTAGTGTTCTGCCCACTGCGAGACGCGCTCAGCACACCCCGCGCTGACCACCGTCATCACGCAGGCAATGGTGAGAAGCGTTTGCAGAGTGGGTCGCTTGTCCTCGGCGCGGCGAGCGAGAAAGAACTCTCCCATCGCAAGCGATATCGTGTGCGCCGCAAGGACCGTGGCGAGTGTCAGCGCCGTCGGTCCAACGCTGAGCGTGAGCATTCGAAGGGTAGCGATCTGGAGAGTCGTTGACGCGAACCCTATGCAAACTAAGCTCGCAACGGCGGAGGGCAAAATGGATTTGAGGGACTCGATGGGAGCGTCTGGGGCCTGTGAGTTGTCCGGTGATTTGGCTTCGCGACTTGTCAAGCTGCTCAGGGCAAAGAACAACGCGGCGACATACAGGGTGTTGCGAAGGCCCAACTCTGGCGCGACAAGAGCGAGCAAAATGAGCGAACCCAGCGCGCTTCCGAGCGAGGACGATGCGCCTGCGAAGCCAACGCGCTGATGGGGGTTGGTTCCGATAGTACTTGCAAGTTGTGCCAAGACGGAGCCCTGCAAGATCGCGAAAGGCAAGACCATGACCACCGCCGCGACAGCGCGAGTGCCGGTGGATCGCGTGGCTAACAACGGCGCGAGTGTGCTCTCGAGAAAAGACGTGAGCGAGGGAGCCGCGGCGGTTAAAAGTGCAAGGATAGCGAGCGCTACCCAAGCAGGAAGCCGATCGGCAAAGCGCTTGTTTCGCGCGGCAAATGCGCCGATTCCGATGCCGCCTAAGGTCGCCGCAAGAGTCGCGTAAGTGCTAACACTTGTGGAGCCAACGATGCGGCGAAGAAGCAGCGATCCGAGTGATTCTCCGGCGATCCCCGCAGAGCCAGCGAGGATCAGCGAGAGCGCGCTCAAGAGTGTCGGCGAGCGACTAGAGAGCGGAGGCATAGACCTGTGAGCTTGGGTGACGAACGCGCTTGTATCCGTAGTTTGTGCGAGAGAATTCGAATACACTCTGTTGAATGGGACGTGCATCCATTCTTGTTGTCGATGATGAACCAAACATTTTGCGGACCGTTCGTAGTGCGCTGAAAGTTGAAGGCTACGATGTTGAAGGCATCGGTGATTCTGTCATAGCGCTTGAGAAGATTCTCACGCGCGCTTTTGATCTCGTGTTGATGGATGTGCAGATGCCAAAGCTCACGGGCTTGGCGGTGCTCGAAAAGGTCCGTGCACAGGGAGTGGATACACCAGTTGTCGTGATGTCCGGGCATGGAACCATTGAAACCGCTGTGCAGGCAACGCGATTGGGGGCGCAAGACTTCCTCGAAAAACCCCTTTCGACAGAAAAATTGCTGCTCACGATCGCAAACATTCTGGAGTTGTCGCGGCTAACAACAGAGAACAAGACACTCAAGCGACTGTCCGGTAGCGCCACGGGGCTGTTGGGTGAGAGTCCCGTGATGCGTGAGCTTCGGGGGAGGCTGCGCCTCGCTGCAAGCGCAAACGCCTCGGTGCTTGTCACCGGTGAGCGTGGCACGGGCAAAGAGCTCGTAGCGCGTGCGATTCACGACGGCTCAAAGCGAGCGCAGGGACCGCTTGAGAAGCTGAACTGTGCGGCGGTTCCGGCGGATTTGATTGAGAGCGAGCTGTTTGGTCACGAGGCTGGTGCGTTTACTGGTGCCTCTCGTATGCGACGCGGAAAGTTTGAGCGCGCGCACAATGGGACGCTCTTTCTGGACGAGGTGGGCGACATGCCTTCGGCCATGCAGGCAAAACTTTTGCGCGTATTGCAAGAGGGCGAGCTTGAGCGCGTGGGTGGCAATGAAGTGCAGAAGGTGAATGTTCGCATTGTGGCAGCGACCAATCGTGATTTGCCCACGGAGGTAAAAGAGGGGCGATTTCGTCCAGATTTGTATGATCGATTAAACGTGTTGCCCATTCATGTTCCGCCCCTGCGACAGCGACGAGAGGACGTGGCGCTGCTTGTCGCGGAGTTTTTGCCAGCGTCGTGTGAGGTCAATGATCGAGCGCTCAAAAAAATCACCCCTGCAGCGATGGGGTTGCTCGGCAAGCACGAGTTTCAGGGCAACGTTCGTGAGCTAAAGAACATCGTTGAGCGATTGGTGATTCTTACCGACGACGATTTGATTGACGAGCAGGACGTGCGTGCAGTGCTCGGCACGGGCGTGAGTCCTAGCGGTGATGGATACTATCGACCAGGTGTTTCGCTGAAAGAAATGCTGGAGAACGCAGAGCGTGACATCGTGAATCGCTCGCTAGAGCATCACAAAGGCAACGCCTCACAAGCGGCTCGTGACCTTGGATTAGAGCGCTCACACTTTTATAAAAAGATGCGCTCGCTTGGGATTAAACGTGTGGGCAGCGCTGATGGTGACGGTGATCTAGACAGTGATGACTGACTCGGGTTGTGTCGGTGACGAGGCTATGACGGGCGCTAATTGACATGCCGATTTCAGTTGCTATGTCATGGCTGCTCGAAATGACGGCGAAATATCAGCCGTGCATAATACGCTGGATCAATGATACTTTCCCAGGTCCTCCAATGAGTATAATGAACAGTCAACAGACGATGGTCGCTCGCGAGCCCGATGGTTCTCATCGGACCGGAGCCCTTTTTATCGCTGCATCACTCTTGGTGGGTGCCACAGTGTTGAGTCCACAAACCGCGAACGCGAGTGGTCGTGATGTGTATGATCAACCCATGGATCAAGCGTGGCCCGTACGGCGTGAGTGGGACGCGCAGGCCGAGGTAGAGTTTGGTCGTTTTGTCGCCGCGATTGGTGAGGGAGTCGCGCGCCACAGGTGCGGAACGCTTGCACGTTGTCTCAACAATCCACGCGTCAATCCTCTGTATATTCGCGCAGCTCGCCCCCTCGCCGTGCACGCCGATTGCGGCGATGTCCCGTATACGCTGCGTGCATACTTTGCGTTTAGAAGCGGGCTGCCGTTTATTCGCGCACGAGACACCGTGGGTGCGGGCCGTGATCGTCGGTATCGATGGCGTGTTCGTCCTTGGGGCGAGCGGCATCTGTCGGATTTTTCGACCCCGCGGCAGGTATTTTCAGCGCTCGCGAGCGACGTGGATTCGGGATTTTTTCGAATGGGTCCAGACGTGGTGCGTTCAGACACCTACCCCGTGCAAGTGAATCGTCAGTCCGTTCGGCCAGGGTCAATGTACTACAACCCCAATGGGCATGTGTTGGTGGTCTGGCGTGTCGATCGCGATGGCACGGTTCACATGATTGACGGACATCCGGATAACAGCATCTCGTACAAGGTCTTGCGTGAGAACTATCCACACGGATGTCGTGGGGATGGTGGCGGGTTTCGCAACTGGCGGCCGCTCATTGGGACGCAAACGCCTACCTACACAGAGAACCGAAATCTCACTGATTTGAGCGACGAGCAGTTTGATCGTCACCGGTGGTTAGTCGGACAACACGAAGTGGGGTACCAAGAGTGGGTTCGCGCGCGGTTGCGCTCAAAAAATCCAGACGGCACCTAACTTTGATGTATCGTAGGGCCCATGAGCTTTTCACGTTCGCGGACTCTCTTTTCACTTTGTGCCTTGGGATTTGCCGGTGTGGTTGCGCTGGGTTCTTGTGGACCCGCGACGCCAACGTGGGGTGCAACGGCGCCGTTGATTGAAGGCTCTAATGCACTGCAACGTCGGGTGGTGTTTTATAACTATCAGCCACCGCCCGGGATCACCGGAGAGCAGTCTTCTTGTACTGCGAACGCGTACTTCTTCGACCCAAACCCAGGAGTCTCACGAACACCCATGCCCGCTATGGGGGAGTGTCGGATTTTTGCTCCAGCGGCAGATCTGCAATATCCCGCGCAGTCTTGGCTGTGTGTGGGTGGGCTGACTGTGACCGCAGGCGGGATGGGTGATCAAGTATCGTTTTGTCCGTCGATGATGTTGGGCAACATTGGGTCGTCGGGAGTGTCCATTAACATGCGTGGATGCCCAGGATTTACAGCGGGAACCTCCGTTTCAGCCACCTCGGCGATGGAGATCTTTGGCGACGCCGTCACGGACCTGAACTTGTCCATCATTCTCCCCGCACGACCCGTGATCACGATGCCGTTTCGATCGAGCGTAGGCCCATGGCCGATGGCCGGCAACGATCTGGACGTGCGCTGGGAGAGCATGGGAGCGACGAGCGCGATTGTGACGTTGGAAGCTCGTGACTCTGGCGGCGGTGCCGCGCCGAGCGTTGTGTGTGTGGCCCAGACCCCGGGGAGAGTGTGGATTCCCGATGGGTTGATTACGCAATCTGGGTTGCGGACGCGAGATACCCGGTTGCGCGTCGATGTCTATGTGGACACGGCCTCTATGCCAATGCCTGCAACAACTCCACCCTATCGGTTGTCCGGCGGCTTCGGAACAGCTGCAATTTTTCAGCCCAATCGTTAATATATTTTATTTGTTGTATGGGAGGGGCTCGCTAGTTTTTAACGCCCATACGACCCAAGCGTGCGAGGCCCTCGCCGCCAAGTCCACCGGCGATTACGCCCACCGCGAGCGCTGCGAGCAGGTCGGTGCCAAGGGACTCTCCACCCACCACTCGAAATTGCAGAAAGCCCACGGCCACCAATGGAATGCCCATGGCGGTCGCGAACGATGGGTCTGACCCGCGCTTGAACAAGCCCACGTCAACGACGATTGAGAGCAAAAAAAGCAGGGCATATGCTGCTGCGAGCCACAGCGCAGGGATGGGCCTGACGAAGATACTCACGCGCAATGGAGCTTGTACGGCGCTTGAGATTCCACGAAGTTCTGCGCGAATGACGCCAGGTCCATTGACTGCGTGAAGCTCAATTCGCTCTGTGAGCATCCCTCCGCCTGGTTGCGGGCGAAGCCGTGCAGAGACCCGCTCTGTCACCGTTGGACCCGCGCCAACTTTCGAAAATTCGATCGAAAAATCACCGTGGCCCGTCGCGTTTGCTGCAAGCTGCGCGGTGATCGCGGTCCAACAATCGATCCCCGTTTGCACATCAAGCGACTGCACTTCACCCACCTGCGAGAGCGTTGTCACTGCTCGTGGAGCGGGCGGAAACACCGTATAAAACAGCGGAACTGCGGTCGCCACCACCACGGCCAGCACGCTTGCGACCAAGGCCTTTCGCAGCCCATCATCTTTTGCGAGCGACTCGCGTGAGCCCAAGGCCATGTACGCAAGCAACGCGATGAAGACAAACCCAATGGCGAGCGAGCCATGCGAGCCGTATCGACTCGAGCGAACCAAGCCCACAAGTATGGCTACGATGAGCCCGGTGACGGCGTAGGGCGCGATCTTTTTCCAGTTGGGGCCCGTGTTGGGAATACTGGTCGGGGCAACAGGGGCCCGTCGACCGGTTGGCTTTTTGGGTGCAGAAACAGAAGGATCACTCATCGGACAGTACCTGTGCTGGTACACCCCACAGGGGCTTGGACGCAATGAGCACGGGGTGTCTCTGCTATTTCAGCGGCGTCTCGAGCATGTTCGCGGCGAGCGCTTCGTAGAGCGATCGACGTGGGTCATCACTGCGAAAAACCAGTCGAAAATGGTCGCTCACGGGCTCTACTGCAGGCAAAATGGGCTTGAGCAACCCAGCGGTAAGCGAGTCGCGGACGAGATACCGCGGAAGCACGGCGACGCCCTTTTGCGCCAGGACGAGCTGCTCGATGGCTCGGATGGTTCCCATGAAAAGGACGTGCTCAAATCGCAATCGATCGCCAGCGCTGGGGGCATCACGCCAATAGCGAAACAGCGGCATGTCGTTGCGAATATCGAGCAATGTATGTTTTTCTGCGTGCTCTGTGCGCGTGAATGGGTTGCGCTTGAGCAGCTGTTTGGCACCAACAAAAACATACTCTTCGCGGTGAAGCTTGATCGAATCCAACCGAGGATCATTGAGTCTTGTGGACGTCACAGCACAGTCGATCTCTCGCGTGCGCATGCGCAAAAGCAGATCTTCGCCTGAGCCAAAGTACAAGTGAAGCGTGACATGTGGAAAAGCCGCGCTCAACCCATCGAGCTGCGGCAGGACCCACGATAATCCCAGCTCGTGACGAGTCCCCATGATGAGCTCGGTGGGGACGCGATCGAGATCTCCTCGGACCGCGCGCTCGCACTCTGCGGCTGAATCAACAGTGCGTTTTGCTACCGGCAGCAACGCGAGGCCCGCGGCGGTGAGGGCGACTGATCGCGTGGTGCGACTGAACAAAGGCGCGTTGAGCTGATCTTCGAGTTGCTTAATTCGCTGGCCCAGCGCTGCTGGGGTGAGATTCACCGAGCGTGCCGCAGCGCGAAAATTGAGCATTTGTGCGGCTGCTAGAAAGCAACGGAGACTTTCGACGGACGGTAGATTCACGCTGGATTGTTCCCATCACAGAGCAAGGTCAGTGGGCCTTCATAACAGTGATTTTAGTTCTTTGGCAAACTGCTTTAAGCGCTCGTTTTGCCGCTCAGGCCACTAAACTCGCACACCCACGGCCATCCCCTCGTTGGTTGGGATCATGCAGCTTCGAAATCTTTTGTCTTTGCTGAGGTTTTCAACGGTTTTGCGGATGCCTTCGGCCTCTTCAGGGCGCGGAGCTTTTGCCGGATCAAGCAAGTCACCCCAGGCAAAAGAGTTGTCAATCGCGACGATTCCGCCAGAGCGAAGGTTGCGAGCGGCCCACTCAAGGTAGTGGGGGTAGTTCTCTTTGTCCGCGTCAATAAACACAAAGTCCACCGGTCCGAGGACCTCGTTGAGGTGGTCCAGCGCTGGGCCAATGTGCAATGACACGGTGACCGCGGGGCGTGCGCGAGTGATGTGTTCGAGCGCGAACTGCGCGCGTCGGACCTCAAGCTCAAAGCAATCGAGCATCCCACCGGGCTGCATGGCGCGTGCGATCCAAAGTGCGCTGTAGCCTCCGAGCGTCCCTATCTCGACGGCGCGTTTTGCGTTGGCAGCAGAGACCAAAAGCGAGAGCACCTGCCCGTCCATCGCCGTGATCGCAATCGGCGGAAACCCCTCTGTCTCAGCGTCGGTCCGAATCGACAACAGTGTCTCGTCCTCGGGGCCAAAGGTCTCGACACAAAACGCCTCCATCTTGGGGTCAAAGTATCGCGTGTGTTTTGGCAGTGGATCGGGCGACTTAGACTTGGGGCGGGGAATTTGAGTGCTCACACGTTCTTCACTATCACACCTCAGTGACAGCCCGAGACCGCGGCGGAGCAAAAACATAGGGCAAAATTCGTGAATCCCGAACGCGGTCACAAATGCTATGGTCCGCGGGTTCATGCTTTTGGCGATTGACGTTGGCAACACCAACACGGTGTTCGGTATCTATCGTGGCACCGAACTGATCAAACACTTTCGCATTGAATCAGTGCGCGGAAAAACTGCGGACGAGTACGGAGTGCTCGTCGAGATGCTTCTGTCGAGGCTCACGTTGGGTGGCGATGACGTCAAGGACGCTGTGTTGGCGAGCACGGTTCCGTCCATCGCAGAGACGTTTGTGCGCATGTTGCGGACGTACTTTGAGATTGAGCCTGTGGTAGTCGGCCCCGGGATTCGCATGGGAATGCCCATCCTCTACGAACCCCCGCGCGACGTCGGTCCCGATCGCATCGTCAACGCCGTCGCCGCTTTTGAGCGCGTTCGAGGCGCATGCATCGTGGTGGATTTTGGCACGGCTACAACCTTCGATGTGGTGTCCCCCAAGGGCGAATACCTCGGCGGTGTGATCTGTCCGGGGATCCAAATTTCGGCAGACGCGCTCTTTGCCCGTGCCGCACGACTGCCGAGAGTTGAGCTCGCAAGGCCGCCGCGAACATTGGGCAAAAACACGGTACACGCGATCCAATCGGGGATCATCTTGGGGCAAGCAGGCCTTGTGGATGGGTTGATCGCGCGGTTGAAAGAAGAGACCAAGTTTGACCCCGTTCGAGTGCTCGCGACCGGCGGCTTGGCACGATTGGTTGCAGCAGAGACCAGCAGTATCGATGAGGTCGATGACTGGCTCACGTTGGACGGGTTGCGTATTTTGTACGAGCGCAACAGGGGATGACTGCGCAATTGAGCAAAGGCATCAGCAGGCCTACGCGCGCCGTCGTGTTTTTTGCGTTGCTGCTGCTGCTCTCGTTGGGTATCTCCCTCAACATTGGTGCCGCTACTGTGCACTGGTCCATCGCGTGGAGTGATCCGTCTTCAATCGATCGAGTGATTGTGCAGACCCGTGGGTGGCGTGTGATTTTGGGCGCTGTGGCGGGAGGCTCGCTGGCCGCTGCGGGTGCGGGGTTTCAAGCGCTATTGCGCAATCCCCTCGGGGACCCCTTTGCGCTGGGTGTCTCTGGCGGCGCCGCGCTCGGGGCGACGATCGCAGTGATGTTGCACGCGGGGATGTTTTGGATTCCTGGGAGTGCTTTTGTTGGAGCGTTGTTGTCCGCCGTGCTCGTGATCGCTCTCGCACGAGCTAGCACCAGCACCGTCGATGCCAAATCGATGCTGCTTGCTGGCGTCGTGATGAACACCGCATCAAGTGCGATGCTCGCTCTGTTGCGCACCGTGTTGCCTGGAGCGCAGGCTCAGCAGACCTTGTCGTTGTTGTTGGGTGTGATCAGCGAAGAGAGCCCCTCGCGTGTGTTGATTGTCGCTGGATTTTCGCTAGTGGGTGTCGTCTTGCTGTGGTCGTTGTCCAAAGCGATGGACCTGCTCGCGCTCGGATCGGACGCCGCGCAGTCGCTTGGGCTCTCTGTTCGCCGTGCAGAAATTCAGCTATTTATCGCAGCGTCGCTTGTCGTGGGTGGTGTGGTGAGCGTGTGTGGATTGATCCCATTTGTGGGGCTCATGGTCCCTCACTATGTACGTGCGTGGACAGGATCGCAACACCGCGTGCTGATTCCGTGTTGTGTTTTTGCAGGTGCTTCTCTGCTGGTGTTAGCCGACGCGCTCGCTCGATGGACTTACCATTGGACATCGACAGAAGCACCTGTGGGCGCAATTACTGCGCTGATCGGAGCGCCCTTTTTGTTCGTCACCCTTCGGCGTACAACGAACACACAACAATAATACTTCTGCATTAAACGCCCAGCACGCGGCATCGCGTTAGTTCGTGGCCATGAATTGACAAAGTGTGGTAGTGCGAGCGCGAAATCCATTCATGGAGCACACAATGACAAAGACCCTTTCATCCATTTTGATCGCATCGCTATTCGTAGCATGTGGTCGTCCAGCGGCTGTTGAGCCGGCACCGGTTGTGACCTCAGGCAACACCGCAACGCCAGAGCCAACCCCAACCCCAACACCCGAAGCGACACCAGAGCCCACCCCAGAGCCCACGCCGACGCCACCAGCAGCCTTCGCTGCATCGGCCGAGCAGATCGCTGCATGGCGTGCTGCTTCGACAACTCTTGACTTCAACGCTCGTGCAAACTTTGGCGGCGGCGCGCTGACCACTGGCTTCACGCCTGATCCATGGCCGTTTCCTTTGACAGCTGGTGGCGGACGCAACCCAGTTGACGTCGCAACGCTCAACATCGTTGACGCTGAGTCCGGCGCTGCTTGCACCCGTGCATTTGCAACCCGTCGCCCAGACTTTCACTTCACGTTTACCGCAGGGACGACCTTTCCGCTGCTTCGCTTCTACGTTGTCACCAACAACGGCGCAGACGCAACGTTGTTGATCAACCAGCCAAACACCCAGTGGCGCTGCAACGACGACCATCACCGCGAAGGCTGGACACAGCCACTGATGCCTGCGATTGACTTTCACAATCCAGCACCCGGTCGCTACGACATTTGGGTTGGCAGCTACGACCAAAGCCGCAGCAACCCTGCGCGCTTGTTCGTCACAGAGCTTGACTCGAACCACCCATAATTTGGGTTGAGTGACTGGGGGGTGAGTGCGTGAGATCGATTTCGCGTGGTGGACGCGACGGTGCTATGTTCTGCGGATGCCAGGTGATCCTGCAGTTCGCATTGAGTTTCCCCTTCGCAACAGCGAGGCGGCTGAGATGGCGTTTAGGCAAGCTCCAGAGCAGCTGCGGGCAGAGATTTTACAGGGTGCCGTTTGCATGGCGCCAGCGCCCGTTCCGTTGCACCAATTACACATTGCACAGTTGTTGCGGAGCTTGGCCAAATTTGATCGCCGCGGACGGAGGCCAAGCGATCCAGGTGGGTGGCTTTTTGTTCCGGACCCAGAGGTCGATCTTGGCGAGCGACCAGACCGGTTTAGGCCGGACCTTGCTGCGTGGCGTGAGCATCGAGCGTCATTTTCGCTGCGCGATCCGGCGATCAAGATTGCACCAGATTGGGTGTGTGAGGTCTTGTCGCCCTCGACTGAGACCATCGATCGCGCTGTCAAAGCCCCGCTGTATGCGACCTATGGGGTTGAGTGGCTTTGGTTCATCGACCCTGACACCAAGTGCATTGAGGTGTTTCACAACGAGTACGGGACGTTTCGTCCGATGCAGACGTTTAGAGAGCACGACACTGGCGGGTTGCAGCCATTTGAGAGCGTCTCGCTTGAGGGCTTTTTTGTCGAGTAGCTACACCGTCATGGTAGTGGCCTAATTTGCGCGAAGCGGTGCGTCTGCGACGCGGAGCGAGGGACGAAATTAGGCCACTACCCACCGTCGTCGTGCGCTTGAGCTACCGCACTCAATCGCAGTGAATGGGCGCGACGCGCGATCGCATGTTGGTTGGCCCGGACTCTCTTCGGACGGGGCGCTCGCTCCACACAATCCAACCATCACCGCCGCGAAGGTCGAGCTCTGGGTCTCGTGCTACCTGAGAGGGTTGCGACACGGTGACCGCAGCGGCGACGGATGCTTCGAGATTGATGAGGCTAAATCCAGCTATAACGCGTGCTCTAGCCTGTGATCCCTCCATCCATGCGAGGGCATAGACGCCATCGCGAATCGCGAGTGAGGGAGCAAAGGCGCTCGTCGATGTGAGTACCAAAGGGGACAAAACGGGTGCGATCAATGGGTCTTCGCTCACGCGAATCATGTGCACAATATAGGGTGCAAGTAGTGTTGCTCGCTGAGCGTACGTCACGACCAACGTCGTGCCGTCGTACGCGATGCTTGGCGCACCTGGCCGATCGTTGCTCGCTGTCCGCACAAGCAATCGCGGAGTCCCTTGCGGAACCCCTTGCCCCGAGAGCGCTTGCAAATACAGCGCGTTTGCCATGCGCATCACCAGCGCACCGCGGTCTTCAATCATCGCGAGATCCATCGCGTCGACAAACACCGTGCCCAGCGCGCGCGTGTTGGTGATGCAATCAGCGGGCACAACCTGCGGGTTGACCTCGTAGCGGTTGAGCTCGGTCCCGTGCTCGACAAACAGGCCCACGCCGACGGTTTCGCCGCAGAGGCTCATTGAGTCTGTGTCGTCGACGCTCGCGTCTGATCGGTCGGGGCCATGGCGAAAAAACACCTGTGCAATCGCGCCCACCGAGACGCGCGTGTTGGCGTCTGCGGCGAGGATTCCGGTGAGCGGCATGGGAGAGGCAAATGCTTGCGAGTTTGGTGCGAGGGCCGCGTGCAACCGCACTTTGTGCGAAGGCGTGGTGCTGTTGCCCGAGAAGCTCACCGTCGCCGCGTCGAGCGAGTAGCCGTAGCTTGCGGTAAACGCACGTAGCTGATTCGCCTGCGAAAATGCTATAGAAAAATCTTCGTGCGAGGTGCATCCCACCGCGCCGCACGCAAGATCGTGCGCGGGCAAGGGCAACGCGACACGTGCAAATCCATTCGGTGCCGCGGGGGCATGCTCAACGAGCCAGGCCGATGCGGTGGGGGCGTTTTCGCTTCCGATGTAGTCGCCCAGACAGCCGTGTTCGGGATCGCATTGGCTCTCGTCAAACGTGTGCTCTGTGTTGGCGATGACCATCGCTTGCGAGCGCGTCGCGGCGACAGACATCTGTGTCGTCCACTCGCCGAGGCTCGTTATTTGCGCGGGCAAGACGCTGCAATCTCCGTGCAGCACGCGTTGTGGTGGCGTGGGCACGTCGCCAGCGGCGGTCGCGTCATGGTGGATCGCTACGTCGTGGATAATAAGGACTGACGCGGGAGGTGTGGGCGTGTTGCGTCGGCACGCCAGAGCGCCGAAGAGGCCAAGCGTGGCGCTTAGGCCAACGAGCGCTTGATGAGCGATGGGGTGCGAGTGATTTGGCATGGCGCTGAGCGTTCGCACACGTACGTGTGATGCTGTGGGCGAGAATAAGACTACCGATGGGGTGAGAGATCAATACCCCTCGCGCTCTTGCTCGTACCACTCGGCAGCAGCTGTGAGCTCGGCCTCGGCCTCGAAGTGAACGACTATGTTCATTTCTCCTTCGGCCGCAAACGCGCGGCGATTCGAGCGCGAACGACGTCCCACGGTTCGAACGCGGCGTCGTTGGCGTTAAGGTCCAGCAAACGTCGCTCGACTTCTGTATGCCAGGCACTCTCGACATCCTCATCTGCAGGCTCGTCGAGGCTAGAGATCAAGAGCTTCGCCACGTCCGCTCGCTCTTCCGGCGGAAGTTGTAGCGCTTGTGCGAGAACGGAGTTTCTAGACATGTCGCGATCCTAGCAAAATTCTCGGTAGTTGGCATCTACCACGGCAGGATGGCGCAGCCCAAGCGCGCAGGCAGCAAGTAGCGCAGCTTCTTGCTGGACGTGAGTTCGAGAGAGATCAATACCCCACTCGCGAGAGATTGAATCCCGTGGACGAGAGATCGATTTCGCGCATCGCAGATCGTCACCGAGCCACGCAGCTCGTTCAGCCGGCGTCTTCGACTAGAGGGGGCATGTAGCAGCCGCTATTTGGGTCGGTCCACGCTTGCCCACAGCGACACGCAGGAAGACACATGAAATTTCTGTCGTACAAAAATTCTTCACATCCGCGCTCAGTAGATGGGCACCTGATCCTCGAAGTCCGGGGACAGCAATAGTATCCTGCTTGGTTACAGAAAAATGTGCCACATGGATGACCACCATCCGTCGACGGGGATTGGGTCTCGCTCACGATGTCTTGCCCGACATCAGTTGTTTGAACTGAGTCCATATTCTCCGCACGATCTTCAGTCGATGTGGCATCCATCGTCGGGTCGAATCGGTCTTGAGGGCTGATTGCTCGGCCACAACCCATGCCGAATACCAGAATGAATACGCCGAGAGTACATATGCTTGAATTTCTCATGGCGACACCGCAGTTGAGTACAAACGAGTGGTGTTTGGAATCCGCGACTCCATCCAAACACAAATAAATTTGCCAGCTTGCGGTTGATTGCGAGGTGCAACCCAAGTGCAGCCAAAGTAGTCGCCGTAATATCCATTAGGAGCACCGACGAATGGTACGAACGGTGGGAGCGCACCACGAAGCGATTGCGGCGAACCCAATGTCCATGCCGAACCGCCGCTGCGTGAGCTTGCTGCATACACGCCGAGTCGGCTTCCTGGCGTCATTGGATCGTCACGCGTATCATACCAGCCGAGCAACACGCGACGATCGGTTTCATCAAGATCGTTGACTGCAAGCAACGGCCAAGAAGCGTCGTGTTGAAGAATTGGTCGCGGCGATTGCGGAGACTGCCCATCAAGCGATGTGTACGCAATTTGCCACGTTTGACCGCCATCCTTTGACGAACGGACAACGATCAATTGCGAATCCAGTCCCGCATAATACGCGGGAAAAGCCACCAGAATTGCAGACGGAGTCGTCACTATCGTGGGTTGTTGATCCCCACGAGGAGACTCACCAAAGATTCGCGCACCGCTCCAAGCATCAAGTGCGCGCCGCGGTGGTTCAATAAGCACTGGCACAGTCCAGCTGAGCGGAAGTGTAGGATCCACAGTCGACGTGAAATAATAGGCCCGACTACTGCTAAACGTCGAAACCGTTGCGAACACGGCACCCACTCGTGAGCCTGCCGCCGTCCGATAGCGCGTAAACCACGGGGTGTCACTGCTGACACCCAAAACAACGGGCATCTTGAAAAGCGTACGCGAAAAGGTCACGCCGCCATCCTCTGACACGCTGTAGTAGTTGTGTGAATCGTCTGCCGACAACCCAACGATCACTCGCGAGCGATTCGAAGGGTCCACAAAAATACTTGGGCGGTCGATTGTAAGGCCGTCTGAAGACGGAGGCGACTCAAGTGGGACGAACGACACGGACCAATTCGCACCGCAATTGTCAGACCGAAAAACTAGCATAGCGTCACGGCTTAAGCCGTCCGGCCGTCTCGACGCCATGCTTGCATATAACACTCGATCATTGGGTCCAACGGCGAGCTCGGGATCACCGATCGTGGAGCTAATACTCGGAAATTGCGCTCTTGCGATGTCGGTTAAGAAGAGTCCGGATCGAGTGTTCCATGTGCATGCAGGACACGTGTCTGGCGCGACTGCAATGCTTAGCCCGTCGAGCGCAACATAGGGATTCATCCCCGCCGCTCGTCCGTCGTTAAAGCCTGCGAAGATAGCGCCTTGTGGACACACGGTGCCTGGAGGTACCGCGACTACGCTCACCTCAGCTTGAAAATCCTGTTGTGGTGGAATCGCCTGGCTCGGAGCCACTTCAATGATGCCGACTTCTTCTGGATAGCACCCATCGAGTGGGATTGTACCGCAAAGAGCCATCAAGATTTGCGCGCGCCCTTTCCATTTTACCCTGCTATTTTGCTGGAAGTCAACAAATGTACGCTCGTTTGCCCCCCCCTCGGATGTTGCGGTCTTCAGTCAAATCAATCAGATTTTTTATCTGTGTCATCGCGAAATACTCCGTCCAGTGTTTTTGTTGAGTTGGGGAGAATTTGTGAGCTCTCACCCCCCGTTGAGTTGTTGCGCCACGAGCATTGCTCGCTGCAAGTTCACAAAGGCTCACAGATTGCCGAGCGAGAGTCAAAGCACACTCCGCAGCAATCATCCCGCGACAAAACTTTGGTATGGCAACGTCCGACACTTCTCGACACGTGAGAGATCGAATCGCCGTTGGCGAGAGATCGATTTCGCACAGAGCGTGCGACCCCTAGACATCGCGCTCAGCGCCGAGTTGTTCTAAACACTCGAGCAGCTCTTCAAACAGCGCAGTGTCTTGCTCAACTGTGGCTCGTCGCGTCAACTGACGAGTGATCATGATGACGGTGCTGGCGTCTGCGGGCTCGATGCAGAGGAGATCCACTGAGGCGGTCCCGCGCGTCACAGCGCCTTGCACATCGGCGCTGGACTCTGGT
>JANNCG010001381.1:0-4776 GCA_031386385.1 Myxococcales bacterium | reverse complement strand
GCGCAGGTATCGCTTGAAGAACTACTAGGAATTTCTCAGCAACAAACCCAATTTCGCTACACCGCTGTGATTGGTTCATCGCCGGTTGAGCAGGCACGAGCGCTGATCACCCGCGCACTTCGCGGAGGGTTTGGGCTCGTTAAGATAAAGATCGATGGAGACCTTGATCGCGACAAGGCAGTGCTCGATTGTGTCCGTACTCTGGGATATCCGTCGCGTGCGGTGCGCATTGATGCGAATAACTTATTTGTTAACAATCTCGAAGATGCAGTGGGCTATTGCACCGCGCTTGGCGGAGGATTTGCGCAGGTCGAAGAGCCATTTGCGCCGCGACAGTGGGGGATGCTCGAAGCGTTTGCGAAGGCGCTCGATGTGGCGATAATTTTGGACGAATCGGTGTGCGGTATTGAGGATTTGCAGGCGCTTAAAGACTGCTCCGCGCGGTGGATCGTGAATCTAAAAGTCTCGAAAAATGCTGGAATATTACAGACACAATCGATCATTGCAGAGGCTCAGGCGCAGGGGATTCCGGTGATTGTTGGCGCTCACGTGGGTGAGACATCGGTGCTCACACGGCTTGGGATCGTCGCTGCTCGTGCGGCGGGCGAGAGTGTGATCGCGATGGAGGGCGCTGCAGGCGAGTTTTTGCTTTCGCAAGACATCGTTGAGCCGGTCCTTCAATTTGCGACTGACGGATCACTTCGTCTAGAAAATTTTGGGTTGGGGTCTACCGGACTTGGGCTGCGCCTGCGTGCTGTGCTCGTGAGCGAACCTTGACCGAGACACCACCTTCGGGCGCGACGCTGAGATTCTGTCGTATCGCCCTGGGATTTGTGTTTGACACGACCGTCACATCAACCAGACTGAGAAGCGTCGCTACGATGATCTGCATTTCGTAGTGCGCAAACGTCGCGCCGATGCAGCTACGCGCTCCACCACCGAAAGGAAAATACTCATACGGCGTGTATTTTTTCTGCATAAATCGCTCGGGGTTAAATCGCTCTGGCTCGGGATACAGCGCTGGATCTCGGTGCATGAGGTAGATGGATGGGGCCAGAAAGGTTCCTGCGGGGAGGGTGTGACCTTCGAGAACTAAGGGCTCGAGCAACACCCGGCGGCGCACCTCTGGCACCGCTGGCCACAAACGGAGGACCTCTTTGCAAAAAGCGCTTGTGTACGGCAGACCCACCATCGCACGTGCGTTTGCGTCTGCAGGCAATTCGCTGAGCTCGGCGAGCAATTGTTGTTTCACTGAGGGTTCGCGTTGCAACGCGATCAGCGCCCAGGCGAGCGCAGCGGCGGTGCTCTCGTGGCCTAAGACTGCCATGGTTAAAACGTGTTCGAGAATCTCTTGATCAGGCAGCGGTCGGCCATCTTGGTCCCGGGTCGCGAGCAACAGTGCGAGCAAATCAGTGCGAGGGACGATGGGCATTGGATGCTGCGCAATCGCGGTCGCGCGGGTGATGTCCATCTGGTCTTGAATAAGCTGAAAAAATGCAGCGCGTTCGCGCAAGAACCGTCCCCACGGAGACAACGGTCCAAGGTCCACTCGAAGCGCTTGAACAAACATGAGTGCGGGCCGACACGCGGCGATCGTGCGTCGAAGTTGTGTGCGAATTCGCGCAAGATCCACGGTGCTAAGCGGTCCGAGCACTGCGGGGAGTGTCGCGTCGAGGGTCAAATCAATGAAGGCGTTGTGGGCGTCAAAGCTTCCCCTCCATTGACTGATGGCGTTGCGGGTAGCTTGCTGTACGAGCTCGCCACAGGCGTGCATTGAGGCGCCGTGAAACGGTGGTGAGAGCAGTCGCCGTTGCTCTTTGTGTTTTGTTTGCGTCGTGACGACCACCGACGCGTCGCCAAAAATTGGGCCCAAAAAACCGCTATCGCGAATGGAGAGCGCAGACTTTTGATCAAGCGAAAAGATCTCTTGCACGGTCCGCGGATTGCTTACAAAAACCGCTTGGCCACTGCCAGGAAACCTCATCGAAAATGTCGGACCGAACTGCGCTTTGCCCGCTTGAAAAAACTCGTACGGATACCGCACAAACCGCAGCAACCACGCAGGAATTTGGTGTCCTCTGGGGCCGTTGATTTGGGCCGTCATCGTGCGCCATCGCTCGGCTGTGGTTGTTGCTCGACGTTGAGCGCGGAGACTGTGCGAACACCGCTGCGTTGGTGCTTCTTCGGTTGGCTTCGCAGCGCTTGAGTTATCACGCGCTGCACGTACGTCGCGAGGTTGTGCATTGAGAGAGGACACACAATGATCAGCCCGTGCCCAGCGATGTACTGTGGGTTGCGCGCAGCAAAAAATTGAATCGCGGGATCTCGAAGCTCATCTGGCCCGATCGGCGCGACGTGGGATTTAAGGCGTACGTCTGATTTGATCACCGTCCCGGTTGTGCGATCAAATGCGTCGCCATAGTAGTGCTCACCAAGGACGTTGATCAGAGCCTGTGTGACCGCAGGCGTTTGCTTTTCGGGATGCGGAAAATAGTCGCTTAAATTTCGTGCCATGACAAGGTATGGCTTATAACTAAGAGCGTCGCTCCAAAAAAACCAACGCGTGAATGGCGAGCGTATTCGCTCGGTGAACAGCAACCGTGTGACGGCCCGTTGGATGGTCCCCTGTCCGCGATAGCCGGGTAGAATATACGTTTGCCCAAAACAAACCGTGCCCACGTTGCCGTGATCCGGGAGGTCAAACTCTTTGACGCGTATCCCAGTGAAGCCGACAAGCTGCGTGGTGTGCTTTGCCAAGACCAACGCAACACGATCAAACTCACGCAGACGGTCAGTAAAAAACTCATGCGTGACGTTGTGGTGCGGAGCATAGAGCTTCCACATTGAGTCTTTATCCGCTTCAGAAAGGTCACTTGATTTGCGAATCACAACCGTTGTCTTCATCGACGCTCTCGGGGTGTGCGAGCTTGCACCACTCAAGCGTCCCCGAAGCAACTATCGCTGTCTCTAGAGATCTGTTTGGTGACATGGCGAGCAATTGATGCGAACAGTTCTGGAATGCTCGACCAGTTGGTGAATCGCGTGTTGTTCGAGAGTCGTAAGACATCCGTCCTTGGTGCGATTGAAGTTGCGAGCGTCGATCTGAATCAACTTCGGCGTGACGGGACCACTGCAGAGAAGTACCAAATGGCCGAGCGGATATTTCGCGTGTGGCAACCATTGTTTGCACATTTGGCCGAAAAAGATCCGAGCTTTCATCTCAAGCTCCACATTGATGATGACACTGCCGTCTGGAAACGCGTGTGGTTTTATCGTCGCGGAGGCGAAGACTTAGGTGCGGTGATCGGGCGCGTACACGAGCACGAGCTGGATGGCGCTACATTTTTTCGCATCACGATGAACGCAGGTTTAGATCCAGAGCTCATTGGCGCAAACATCGCGGGAGCAACGCTCGCGAAGACGGTTGTGGCGGCAATGCTTTTAGCGCGCGGAAGGCCAGTGTACATTATTGATGGTGTCTCTTCGCCGCCAGCGCTTGCGGCGATGGTGAAGGGGTTTCCGTCGGTGAGGCCGAGCGCTGATGGAGCGTGTCCACCATCGCTTTGGAAGTTTGCGCTCGCGGCAGCACCCGCCCTGGGGTGTGTCCCCGTTGAAGGCAAACCATTGGGAATTGTCCGGTCCCACGCAGTTATTTCTGCCAAAGCGCTCTCGAGTACGCGGCCCCGCTCCGTGACCGCGCAGCGGATGCATCAGTGGTTTAGCGACAACGTTGGACCTGGCGAAAGTCTGCTCGTGATCTGTCCCGTGACTCCAAGCTACGCGCTGTCGCGTATGGTTCAGTGGGCGATCGGTGGGCTGCAAAAATCAAAAGTGCATTCGCACAAAGGAGATCAAAAGTGAGAGTCCAACAAACCATGATCGTGTTGCATCCAGCGCTAGCCCACTTGGTTAACTGGCGTGCGGTGACAGATTCTGAGCACTCGTGGCGTTTAATCACCGACGAGGCATCCGCGAGACGACTGCGATCGAGTGGGCAATCGTCCCTGTTTTCGTCCATCACAGTGGTCCCCTCGCTTACAAAAGACACACGTGAATTGTATCTCAAGGTGATCGAGACGTTGCTCGAGCCAGCCACTCTCATTGCCACGATGCTTGAGCCCATGCTCGCCATTGTCGGTGAGGCACGTGCGCGGTTTTCGCTGCCAGGCCCAACAACAGCCGTGCTTAAACGCTGGTGGGACAAACGCAGAATGAAGACGCACCTTGAGCCCTGGGACGCGTTGACGCCGTGGATGGTTGCGTCGCAAAGCTCGCTTGGTGCGGGGATTACTGTCGAAGAAGTCATTGCAAAGCTTGGGCTGCCGGTGTTTGCGAAGCCTCCCGCGCGGTACAGCTCATCGGGCGCCGCGGTGCTCACTACACCCAGTGACCTGGCGTATTTTATTCGAGAAATCACTGATGATTATCTGTTAGAGCGCTTCGTTGATGGAGAGATGTATCATGTGGATTCGATACAAGTTGACGGAGTGACACGCTGGCTAGGAGCTGCGAAGTATTTTGCTCCGTGCTTCTCGGCGCTCTTTGGTGCACCGCTTGGGAGCGTCGCGATCTCGCCAGAGAGTGACGAATTTGCGGAGCTGTCAGACTTTCATGAGCAGGTGATGAAGCGCATGGGGCCAACGCTTGACGGAACCACGCACTTAGAGCTGTTTCGAGATCTCACCGGGGCGCTAAAATTTTGTGAGGTAGCCGCTCGGTGCCCTGGTCTTATGACGCCCGAGATGTACATCGCGCAGCGCGGGGTGGATCTGCGAG
>JANNCG010001379.1:0-13417 GCA_031386385.1 Myxococcales bacterium | reverse complement strand
CCCTGAGAGGCGGCTTGCGGCGAGGGCATCAAGAGATGTTCTAACTTCCAGTGGACAATCACTGGGGTCGAACGGGGAGCGCTTTGAGCGAGCTGAAACAAGAGTGTATTCGATTCGACGGGTCTTGTCTGGATTGGGTCTGGCGGTTGTATGCGTCGATCGGCGATCTCGACGCGCACAAAGGCGGCGGTGCCATTGGGAATACGACGGTAGACGTCCGAAAATTCCCTCGCAAAACCGATTGTCTGCGCGTGAAACGCGTCGTCGCCAAGCCACACCGTGAGCTCAACCCGGCGAAACAAATCTCCCGTCGGAAAAGCGTGCCCCACCCTAGCTGCTGCCACTTGCGCGAGAACAGTCACCAGGTTGTGACCATCTTTGCTCGCCGTCACCGTCACCGTCGCAGCCTGCTGAAGAAGGCCGCGGTCGCCAGCGCCCAAAAATCGATGGCTCCGATAGCGCGTCCCATCGGCGTTGGTTTGCCAGGGCATGTGGCAGTCCTGGCATTGGACGTTTTGCTGCGAAAAAGCGCTCCGTTGCCACTCTCCGTAGGTGTCTTGCATGGGAGCGTGTGAGTCATACAAATTGCCCCCGAGCACCGCCTCGATCGGAAAGTTAAACTGATGACACCCCGCGCAGTACGTGGATTGCGAGAACCTTGCGTCGCTCACGACTGGATGCGGTGATGGCGCTCCGGGCGTTCGAGGGGCGTCACCCCGTCCTGCTCCTGATGACAAAATGACACCATCGCGAACGTGGCACGCGCTGCAGGCGATTCCGTCCGTGGCAGCGGTGCCTCGTGGGAGCTGTCTGGCGGTGGTCAACGGCGCGTGGCAGTTCACACAAAACGGCATGGGCTCAAGGGCAAACGAAGCTTGAAACACCTCGTCGGTCCAAGAGGTCTTGTGTTGAGACTGCTGCCATTCGCGTGCAATTTCGCTGTGACAACGCGCGCAGTCTTCACTCTGACCCGCCCCCGTGTGTGCCACCGGTCGCCCCACTCTCAGCGGCCGGTCGCCGCCATGAAACATCACCGCCGGAGGTTCTCTTCGGCCACGTCCGCGCGCACCCAACGCAGCGGTCAAGAGCATCGCTGCCGAAGCGACAATCAACAACCGAGGTGCAGAGGGCTTGTGCAACGGTTCAGCCAGCCCCTCCACAGCGCTCGGAGTTTGCCGGCGCCGCAGGGACGACAATAAACACTTCGCGGGTGTCCAAGCGCGTCACGCCATCGCCGAGGACATCAATGTACGCGTGAAGCAGTGTGGATGCGCGACAGTCGCCTTCATACACATCGTTGCGAAAGAAGATCGTAAAGCGCACCCGCGTGCCAGGAAGCACCCGATAAAACGTGCTCAAATCTGTGCGCGCGACCGCGGTCCGCATCTCGACGCCGTCCGCTGCAGTCCAGCAGTTGTTGTTCTCAGGCATCACGCGACACGAGGGTACGCGACGCTTGATAAACGCGCGCGCGTCCAAGGGCATCGGGTTGCCGGGGTTTGCCGGATCGTTGCGCGTGGCCGTCGTGATGTCCAACGGAACCCTCGTTGCCAGTGTATTCACTGCCCCTGCGACCACGGCGACGAGCTCTTCTGTGCGACCCGCAGCGCCAGCCGCAGGCATGTCGAACACCAACGGGGCGCCGTCGACATCCACCGAGTTGGTCCCCTCGGCGGCCAGTCGCATGTCATAACAAGGCCCCGCCATCGCTTGCATGTGCGAGGTGACCACTCTGCCTTCGCAGCGAATGCCTCGGGTGATTGCGCCGTTGATGTTGATCTGGCGGGCAGAGCGTCTTTGGTACGCCGCCAACATCTGATCAAAGTTATGGGGCTCGGGGCTGATGCCTCGGTAGGGGCTGTAATAGTTGTTTGGAAGTGGGTTGTTCAGCTCTCGGGCTCCGTTGTGCCACGGGACATCGGTGTAGTGAATCGCCACGGCAAGTGAGCCGTTGCGAAAGCACGGGTACCCTGAGCTTCCCTCGGGGCACTGCGTGGGCTTGACCCAACAAGGCGCGCTCCCGATCGCTCCTCCGCAGCCCATGGCGGGATCATAGAGCCCCTCATTGGTGACCAATTGATAAAGTGCCTCGACCTCGGACTCGGGCTCGTCCGACCCACCCCCATTTGGAATCGATCGCGCCACCGCTTGCACAAGCTCGGCTCCTGTGTTGATGCCCACACGCGCCATGGGGTTGGTCATGACAATCCCGTGCTGACCCACGCGCCCATTGGGCCCGGCGCCAGTGCACTCTGCGGGCAAAAATCCAGCTCCTGCGATGGTTGTACACAAGGGATGAATGGCCCGATCCGTGCGTCCACCATACCCCGCGGTCGGAAAGTCGTCGTAGTGCCCAACGCCAAACCACGCGTCTGGAATGATCCTTCGGATGGTGTCCACGAGCCCTATCCCTGGCGAAGCGATGGTGTTGGCAACGGCTTGCTGTACCGCAGACATGGAGCCGGTGGTGTCAAAGATGAAGAACACATCCGCGATGCGAATGTTTGTCCCGAACTCAAGCTCGCGCGAGACAATCGGTCCGTTAAACGGGAGGATCAAATAGTAGTCCGTCGCGCGCACCGATGGCTGCCCATCCGTGGTGCATCCCATTCTGCGATTTTGCTGACAAAATGCCGCTTCAACGACATCGAGTTGGCCGTCCCGATCGGTGTCTGCGAGGCACACATCGCTGTTGTTTTCGCGCTCTTCGCGGTCGCTGAGCCCGTCGTTGTCGCTGTCTGAGTCCAGATAGTTGGGGCGGCCATCGGGCATGACCATAGTGAGCTCGCTGGGGTTGACCTCGGTGGGGCACTCAAAAGGCACCTCGTTGATGTCCCGTCGCATTCCACCCATCGGAACCTCGGCCTCCGAGCGGTCCGTGATGTCATCGTCGTCAGAGTCGGTGTCGCGAAAATTGGCGATCCCATCTTGGTCGGTGTCCACAGAGGTCTCAAGTCGATCGGAGATCAGGTCACCATCCGAGTCCAGGTCGTGGTAGTCCGGCGTTAAGTCCATATCGACGTTGCTGGGACGTAGGGGATCCATACCGATTTCGAGGCGGTCTAAAATCCCGTCGCCGTCATCGTCGTTTTGCACGTAGTCCGGGACGCGATTGCGATCAGTGTCCGCCGGATGCAACGCCCAACCCCCCTCAGGAATCTCACCAACCCCTGTAAAATCCCTCGCATCTAAGATCCCGTTGTCATCGGAGTCCGTGTCGTAGGCGTCCGGCTTTCCGTCGCTATCTGAGTCCGTTGGCGCTTGGCGGCACTCGTATGCTCCGATGGGGTTGGCCTCGAGTGCGTCGGGTCGTCCATCGCCATCGGAGTCAAGGTCCAGCGCACTCGCAAGTCCGTCGCCATCGACGTCGCTCGCGGACTCATAAATATCTGGGATCGTGTCGCCATCCGAATCGAGCCCGCAAAGGCCAGAATTTGTGCCACTCTCACGGTCCCTCCCACTGTCGACAACACCCGTATCTGCTCCCATCTGGGCGTTATTGGGGCTGCACTGGGAGAGGCCAAATGCGCTGCCGAAAAGTATGGACAGCGCGATCCAGCGAGACATTTGCATAGTGCCCTGAAGATTGCCTCATTCTGCGCGGTGGGGCCATGGGTTTACGTGGAGAAAAAGTAGTGATTGCTTCTTTGCCTCGTCTCGTAGCAGTCTCCGCCGCGATGGAAATCCTGTTTGTCTCTCCCGAAGTAGCCCCCTTCACTCGTGGCTCTTCTGTCGCCGACGTCGCTGCGGCACTGCCCAAGGCACTGCGCGCGCTCGGCCACCGCACACACGTGATCACCCTGCGCCACGGCGGAGTTGCAGTCGATAACACCACCGTTGCGCGACGGCTGCAGCAGCTGATTGTTCCGCTGGGTGCGGACAAGATCACCGTGGATGTGTACGAAGCGCGGCTGTCCTCAGGCCTTCACGTCACGATGCTGGACGCTCCCGCGCTCACACAGCGGGATAAAGTGTATGGCGAGCCCGACGATCACCTCAGGTATGCGCTGCTGTGCCGTGGGGCGATTGAGTGGGTGAAGATGATGGGCGTGATTCCCGATGTGATTCACGCGCATGACTGGGGCGCGGCGCTGACGCCGCTGTATCTCGCGATGGCCGCTGAGAAGGACCCAACGTTGGCCAATGTGCGAACGGTCTTCACCGTCCACGACGCAGAGAACCGAGGGTTGTTCGATAAGAAAACATTGGCGTCGATCGGGATTCCAGATCGGTACTTTGCGCCGAGTGAGCTTGAGTTTTATGGGCAAGTTTGCTGGCTAAAGTATGGAATTTTGAAGTCCAATCGCGTCACCGCGCCATCGCCTACGTACGCGAAAGAGTTGGCGACGGCAGAGGTCGGGCGAGGCCTAGAGGGCGTGGTCAAGCATCGGGGGCGTGACTTCACGGGGATCTTACACGGCGTCGATTTTAGCGTGTTTAACCCCGCGACCGATCCACATCTCGCTGCGCGCTTTGACGCCGAAGGACTTGATGGCCGCGAGAGGTGCCGAACGGACCTCGCCGAGGTCACAGGGCTGTCGCAAAAAAACGAGTCCCCCATTTTTGGCTACGTCGGTCCGATCGACGCGGCGCGGGGGCTGGATCTGCTCGCCGCGTGCGCCACGCGCATCATGCGCAATGAGTCGCGATGGGTGATCGCGGGCACCGGAGACGCTGGGCTGGTGACGGCGTTTACGGCTTTGACGAAGCGGTTTCCGGATCGATTCGCGTTTCGTGAGACGTATACCGACGCGTTTGCGCACAAGGTGTACGCAGGCTCAGATTTTTGGGTGGCCCCTTCGCGGCGCGAGCCCGGGGCCGTCTCGCACTTGTACGCCATGCGTTATGGTGCGATCCCGGTCGCACGTGCAACGGGCGCGGTCTGTGACGCTGTCGTTGACTGTGATGCACGCTTCGAGAGCGGAACCGGCTTTCTCTTCGACGGCGCTGACCCCGATGAGCTCTTCGGCGCAATCGGCCGCGCGATCGGCGTGTTTCGTCGGCGCGATGTCCTGAACAAATTGCGTCACCGCATCATGCGCAAGGACGTCTCGTGGGACCGCTGCGCACGTCAGTACGACGGGATCTATCAGTCTCTTGTGAAGTAGTTATCGCTTTTGTACGATATGCCAAAAGCGTTCGTACGATGCTCACAGCATACGGGGAAATCGCTAACACCAGTCTCCACAGACGCGCAACGACCTGCACGGCACCGTGACATGGTTGTCGCAGTTGCCTGAAAAAATGCAGTCAAACCTTGCGCATGACCCTTGGCGGTTGAACAATACAACTCCGTTCGCCGTACTACACAACGCATACAAGACTCAAGAACCGTGGCCCTCCGCAGTGCTTCGTCGTTGCTGCGTATCGCCCACCGTCGAACGGTCTAAACAACGAAAGAATAGCCTAATCCAATGAAAATTCTCTCTTCCTCAAAAATCTCACTCATCGTCATCCTCGCGTGTACTGCACTCTCTGCGGCCGCCTGCTCGCCTGTAGCTCCTACGGACGCGGGGACTGATTCTCCTGCAGTCAACGACACCGGCTCAATGCCCGCTGATGGCTCATTGATCGACAGCGGAGTGGCTCCAGTGGACGTGAGCGTTTCGGTCGATACGGGGTCCAACATGGAGGCGGCGACCCCTGCTCAGGACGCTGCGGCCAACAATGGATAGTCTCTAAAAACTCAATCGGTCAGCACATTCACTGATCGAGCGGCAGTCTATCCACTACCCCCGAAGCTGCTCGACCACGCGCAAAAAGTTTGCTCCCAGGACTTTGCGTATGCGTGTGTCGCTCCAGCCCCGATCGAGCATAGTCTGCACGAGCGTGGGCAGCTCTAAGCACGTGGGCATATCCCGTGGAGTGACAATCATCCCGTCCCAGTCACTGCCGAGGGACGCACAGTCATCGCCTGCCACATTGCATATGTGTTCGAGGTGCTTGACGATCGACTCGCGCTTTCCGCTCCAAAGCGGGTCGCCGAGAAAGCTGGCCTGGTACATCACGCCGATGGTCCCGCCGAGGTTGGCTACCGCTTTGACCTGCTCGTCATCAAGGTTGCGCCAGTGCTTGTGCACCCCTGAGATCCCCGTGTGGGTGACGAGCAACGGCTGGGTCCTGTCGTGCACTTCTAGCGCATCAAAAAAGCCCTTTCGTGAAATGTGGGCCAGGTCTACAAAGATCTTCTTTGAGTTGAGCTTTTGCACATACTCACGACCAAAGTTTGTCAAACCGTCGTCACTCGCGAGGGCCGAAGCTGGCGAGCTTGTCACCCCCAGCGTGGACGAAGATAAATGCACCAACGTAATACGCAGGATGAGGTCATCGCGGATACGATCAAGCGAGTTGATGCTCGCGTCGAGCGCGTTGCCGCCTTGGATCCCGATAAAGGCAGCGTGAAGGCCTTTTTCGCGCGCGGCTTTGTACTCTTTGACGTTGCGCACGACCGCGACTTCTTTGGGCGCACGAGATAACTCATACACGATGCGATCGAGGTTGCGCACGAAGGTCTCTTCGCGGCTCTCACTCGAGCGAAATGGGTTTGTGGTGATCACCCAGATCGCGCCGGTGATCTGCGCCTCGCGCAGTCGGGGGAGGTCTGTCTGTGAATAAAAGCTCGCATTGAGGAGCCCCCGACCGTGACGGGCGAGCAGGTCGTAGCCAAAGATTCGGTGCCAAATAAAAGGCTCAATGTGCATGTCGATGACATCGCCGGCGAGATACAGATCGATCGCCTCGCGCGAAATTCCAAGCGAAAGAGCCCACGCGTCTCGATCGTCGCGCCAGTCACGGTAGTCCAAGCTAGGGGGTGGTTTTTCGCTCATGGTGCGAAATGTCTCCCACTTTTTCGGCCAAAAATACAGCACGAACGTGTGCCTGTTGCACGCTCATGCATTGACACCCGTGTGACGCAGGCCGGACAATTGAAGCAATAGGTGTCCCGCGATGAAAAATTTCACACGCTTTTTGTGCTCACTCCCAACTATGGCCGTCTTGGCTCTCGGTGCTGGCTGCGAAGAAGGCGGCATTGAGGGGATCGACGGGGGTCGACCGAACAACGGCGATGTTATACGAGTAGATGCACGAACCGGTGACGGATCAACGGTGGTGCGGCAGCGTTGTATGGTGGATATGGACTGCAACATGGCTCCGCGGTGCACAGTGGGGCGCTGTGCCCCGGACCGTACGTGCGGATATACGCTGGATGTGGGACGTTGTGAATGTGACCCCGACTGTCACGCGGCGGGCGGAATGTCTGCGATGGATTTTCCTGAGATGGGGCGCCGCGGGGTGGATTGGGATGAGCCCTCTATGGGGCTGATTGTCCGGGCAGACTCGCGGCGGGGTGATTTTCTTTGGGTTCCGAACACGGGGGAGAGCACGCTGTCGAAGTGGGACGCTACCACCGGGACCGAGATTGCCAAGTATCACGTCGGTCTCGCTGCGCACCGGATGAACGCCACCAACTCGCCATCGCGCGTGGTGGTGGATGGTCACGGCAACTGCTTTGTCGCCACACGCGGACTTGGTGTGGTGGGTGTTGTGTCTAAAATCGCAGGTGATATTCGCGACTGTGTAGACCGCAACATGAACGGGATGATCGAGACGTCGCACTCACGCACCGAAATCCTTGCCCCCGGTGAAGACGAGTGCGTCCTTTGGAACACGCCCGTCGGTCCAGCCAACGGACTGCTCCGCGCGCTTGCCATCGGACCTGGAACCGAAGACGAACCTGGCGGCTCTGTCTGGGCTGGCGTGTGCGGTGATCACACCGGGCAATGGCGCTTGGACTGGCGCACCGGGGCTATTGTGCAGACCTTCGCGATCCCGCGTTGTATGTACGGCGCAGTTGGCACGGCAGACGGCAACATTTGGTACCACACACCAGGCGCCGGCCTGACGCCGATCAACGCGACGACCAACGTGGTGGGGACGTTTGTCCCGCTGTCGGGTGCGCCCGCGCCGTGCACGAGCTCATATGCGATCTCTGCGGACGGAAGCGGTCGCATTTGGGTATCCGACTATTACTCTGGGACCGCTGCTGGGTACGATCCCGCGCTGCGAGCCTGGACATGCATGAGTCCTGCAACGGCCGCTGGTGGCCGCGCCGGAGCGGGTACTCGCGGACTCACCGTCGATGGGATGAACAACATCTGGATGCCACAGCAAGGCAGCCCATTCAACTTCTACGTTTGGCCCGCCGCAGCGTTTGTTCCGGGAGCGGTGATCCCTGGCGCTATGGTGCAGGTGCGCAACCTTGGACGGGCGTTTATTGACGCAGCTCTCGGCGCCGATCGCGCGGGCAACATGTGGGTTTTGCGTGAAAACGAGCTGATTAAATACGACCCCGTGATGAACACGCACACCGACTACACGGGCCCCGTTGGGACGTACACGTACTCGGATTTCACCGGCGCAGTTCGCCGTCTCGCGCTGCGGGAGGGCTCATACACACAAGACTACGAGCGCTGCGAGATGGGTCGCTGGACTGTCCTCGCCTTCGACGCCGTCACACCTGGAACATCAACCCTGACATTTAGAGTGCAGACCGCCGCCACCGCTGCGGCGCTCACCATGGCACCCTCTGTCACCGTCGCGGTAGCTTCGCGAGACATGTCCCCCATCAACCTTGCAGACGCGCTTCAAATGAACGGGATGATGAACCTTAAGTTCTTGCGGCTGACCGTAGACTTCAGGCCCGGAATGGCCACTCCCGTACTTCGCTCACTTCGCGTTGAGCACCGTTGTATGCCCATGGGCGCGGGCTGATCGTCCCGAGTACTATATAACTTAAAAGCACATCACGGGGCCGGGGCAGCACGATGCGGCAGTGCCCACGGGGCGACAGGCGTCTTGGGCGGCGCAGTAGCACTGGCCCGCGGCGCAGAACCGACGTGCTCCTTCGACCAGTGGGTGAGTCCCAAGTGGACACACTCCCGCGTCGGCGAACATGCACACAACCTGGCGCCCCTCGCAGCATCGCGCAGCGCTTGCGGCGGGGAGGCAGCTGTCACCGCGAAGCCCGGGGTTGGGACAGTAGCAGTCACCTACGTTGCAAAATCGCTGACCGTTTGCGACAACTGGGTGCTGTGGCATGCACGTCAGCGCGCCCGGCACATCGGTCGCCGAAGGCACATCGTTGCCGACGTTCGGCTGATCCATCGTGGGGGCGGGAGCATCGCTCGCGTCGCTCATAGGGCCCACTCCGAGGTCGCGATCGGTCGCGCCGTCAAGATTGGGCGAGGGAACATCGATCGTCATCCCGCCGTCGGACAGCCCCGCTTCGCGTGTGGACATCGCGTCGGGATTGGGGGTGTCATTGGCGACCCCGTTGCCATCACCACACGCAGCGACGACCAGCGCGAGTGGAGCAAAGAGCGCAAGAGATAATTTAGAAGGGTTTATCATCTCGCAATTATCCCTTTTATGACTCACTGGTCAAGTATTGCGTCGTGCCAACCCTTCGCCGAGGTGAAAGCAAGTACAGAGGCGACAGCAAATTTGATACCACTCTCTGCCTCGGGAGTTCTCAACCGGTTGCGGCTAGAATTTCTTCGAGACTGGGCGGGTTCAGGGGGCCACCACCAGACATTGAACCGTACCAACGACCCGGGCAGCCGAGGAGGCCTGGAGAGCAGGTGATCGAGTTGGACAAATCGCCACAGCGAAATCCAGGTTGGACACAAAGTTGACCAAGATGTCCTATGAGCTCAACGAGACACGGGTTGCCCGCGTCCGCCATATTGCTCTGAGGACTCGTCGCGATATACGGTAAACCCGAGTCGCCGATGCACGACGCGGGCACATCGATCATGATCGAGCTGTCAGCTAGGACCATTGCCGCGTCAGTGCCGATCACCGTTGCATCGCCCGTCGGTGAAGCGTCGATGCTCACATCGCCGCCAACAGTCACATCCCTTCCATTGATTGACGGCACGTCCACAGCACTGGCGATATCAGAGAAGTTCATCTCCGCGCCGTCCCGCTGGGTAGCTGAGAGGTATCCGTCAGCGTCTGCGACATCGGCGCCCGTTCGCTGCGAGGCAGACTCTCCGCAAGCCGTTAACGGTAGTGGAGCCAGCAGGGCTAGGCACTGTAAAAATTTTATCGAACGTGAGTGATAAATTGTTGAAGTCATGATGCGAATGTTACAGCGAGACCGTGGGATTAGAAACGACGCAATCAGCTCATGTATGGCAAGGTGCCGCTTGCAAGCCGAGGCGTGGATCCCAGCACCACTGAACGCATAGCCCATTGCTGACCACGTGTTCACTTGGCTATTCTGCTTCGGTTTTGAACCATTGAGCTGGATGGGCGGTCACACAGACAGATCCAAAGCTACAGTCTCAACTCCATGTACGCTCTGCTCCGACGTGTGCTCTTTGCGCTCTCTGTGTTCGCTGTGATGCTGGGGATCTGGCTGTGTTCACTTCGAGTGTTTTATCGCCCATCGGTGGGCTCGCTTCGCCCCACGGATGGTTCGGTGTCTCTTCGTGCGCACAAACTTCTGTCGCGACAGATGGCGTTGTGGTCTCAAGCGAGCCTGCGCGCGCAAGAGACAACCCGTATGCGGAGGTCCAATCCTGAGTGGGATTTTATGGGCCGAACATACCTTGTGCTTGCGCTCGCCAACATCGCTTTGCGTCAGCCCACAGAAACCGCGAGATATCTAAGCGTGATCGATCGAATCATCGATGACACCCTCACGCATGAGCGCGTGGATGGGACAAGCTATTTTCTCATGGCTTATGCGCACAACGGGACGTGGGTCAACGCTGAGCAGCGAAGCGTGTTTGTGGACGGCGAAATCGCGATGATGATCGCCGCGAGGCGTTTTGTGCGCGATGATCGCGCCGAGTTGGTGACGATGCTCCGCGATCGCGCTTTGCAAATCACCACGCAAATGCACGCGGGCCCGATCGGGAGTGCCGAGAGTTATCCCAACGAGTGCTGGACCTTCTGCAACACCGTTGCGCTCGCCGCCCTTCGGATGCACGACGCCCTCGACGCAACGAACCACGACTCGCTTCGTCGCGAGTGGCTTGCCCAGGCTAGGGCTCACTTGGTCGATCGCCGCTCGGGACTATTGGTTTCTAGTTATACAATGCAGGGTGAGACCCGAGACGGACCCGAGGGGTCGAGCATCTATATGGTGGCGCATGATTTGTTGTTGATTGACCGCAATTTTGCACGCGAACAGTACGCGCTTGCACACCAACATCTCAACCGAGAGTGGCTTGGATTTGGCTTTGCGCTTGAGTGGCCCATGGGCGGAGGAGGCGGCGGTGGGCGGGTGGATATTGACTCGGGGCCGACCGTTCCGCTGGTGGGTGCCAACGCGGGCGCGAGTGGAATGGCGCTGCTCGGTGCGGGAGCATTCAATGACAATTGCACGCTCGCTGGGTTGGTGGGCTCGCTTGAGCTTGCGGCTTTTCCGCGCGAAGATGCGAGCGGGCTTCGATACAACGCGAGCAACGGTGTTGGAGACGCTGTGCTGTTGTACGCGTTGGTGCAAGGGCCGCTGTGGCAAGCCGTCGAGCAACGAGGGGGTGTGCGATGAAGAAGCTTTTCGTTGAGATAGCGGTCCTGTTGCTGCTCTTATGGCTTGGATTTTCGTGGCTGGGCTATGCCGAGTACACCAGCGTTTTGTCCGGGACCCCGCCGACTAACGGGATGCGAATGGGAGACGCCGCCCTTCGAGCGATCGCATATGGGCTGAGCTATTTTGCGTCCATTATTCTGGCACCCCCGCTGCTCGTGAGCGCTGCGGTGCTGCACTTGAATGAGCGTCGAGTCGCCGCACGGGTGCCAATTGCCAGAAGCTCAGCGATGCCCCGTGCAACAAACGATGAGTGATCCATCGACAGATCGCGCGGCAAATCGTGTACCTTCATAAACCGCCGCGACAAATGTCCCCGTCAACTCATGCTCACTTATCCTCAGACTACACCAAGCGCGGCGCCCTATACGGCCTCTTGGCTGCGGCCCTTTTTGGCAGCTCAGCACCCCTTGCTAAGATCCTTCTGGGCTCACTCTCTCCGGTGCTTCTCGCCGGTCTTTTGTATCTCGGCGCTGCGACGGGCTTGTGGATTTATCGCATTGTTGCGCCGCCACCCATCGAGTCTCCCCTGGGCAAGAATGATCTAGGCCCACTCGCCATCGTCGTATTGTGTGGTGGGCTGCTTGGCCCCGTTCTGATGCTTCTGGGACTGCAACGCTGTAGCGCCATGATTGGCTCGTTGTTGCTCAATCTTGAGGCGCCGCTAACCATCGCGATCGCGGTGCTATTTTTTAAAGAGCACCTTGGACGCAGCGCATTCGCCGCAGCAGTTTGCATTTTTTCAGGCGCGTTGCTGTTGAATCTGCAGACGGGCAACATCCGCGTGACGACCTCTGGTGTCGTGCTTTTAACCGCAGCGTGTGCCTGTTGGGCGATTGATAACAACTTCACTCAACGTTTGTCGCTCAAAGATCCGTTTGCAATTGTGCGAGTGAAGACATTGGTTGCGGGGTTGTGCAACACCGTCATCGGGATAACTCTCGCTCGTGCGCAGCTTCCGTCAGCAAAAATCTTGGTCGCTGCCATGGTGCTTGGCAGTCTTAGCTATGGCGTGAGCGTCGTGCTGGACGTATATGCTCTGCGTTATATCGGCGCTGCGCGCGAGGCTGCGCTGTTTGCGACCGCCCCTTTTTTGGGTGCGCTCTTATCCTGGCTCATCTTTCACGATCCCGTACAGCTTCGCGAGGTGGGTGCGATGGGATGCATGGTTGCTGGAGTGGTCTTTCTGCTGCGACAACGGCATAATCACAAGCACGTACATAGCCCAGTGACGCACGAACATTTGCACTCACACGACGCGCACCACCAACATTTGCACGCGGGGGACGTTGTCCTAAGCGGTGATGCCGAATCGCACAGCCACAGTCACGAGCACGTTGCGATCGCGCATGAACACCCACATGCGTCGGACGTTCATCATCGCCATGAGCACTGAATGCCAGAGGCGCTTAGTCGACCTCGGGTTCTGTCCCTGCGTCGATATGGCTGGTTTGTGCTACTGCCCCAACGTTTGTCCCTTGATTTAGCGCCTTACCGCAGGGGACCGCTCGCGCGGCCAATACCGTGAACTGCTTTCGCCTACCGCATCGGCCCGCAGCGACAGGTGACGGTGTTGTTCAACTCCATAATGCCTGAACAATCGTCCGTGATACGCAACTGCGGAAACTGCATCGCCGCCGGCACACACAGCTCTGCACAGCGCGCACGGGTCACCATCGCATCGACCGGTCCCCCTGGTGTGCCGCAGGGGTACTGTACACTCGCACCGCAGATTCCACTGAAGGGACGCACCACCGGATCGCACGGACTCGCCCCACCATCGGACACACTTGCGTCAGTGTCATTGCAAGCGCG
>JANNCG010001357.1:0-3452 GCA_031386385.1 Myxococcales bacterium | reverse complement strand
CATACGTTTGTTTTTTACCGATAAGTGAAGGTGATTTCGTAGTCGCAGATTTTGAACACGTCGCCGTGATCAATGCGCTTGCGGTCAATCTTGGCGCCCAAAAACTCAACTCCGTTTGTGCTCTGTTGGTCAACCATCCAGAACTGGCCGTTATGCATCACGACCACGGCGTGTCGACGGGAGACATTTGAATCTCGAATGCAAAGGTCGGTGCTCTTTGCTCCGCGACCAATGATGAACTCGTCTTTTGTTACCGGATAGCTTTGCCCATCATAAAACGCATAGAGCGTCTGTGTGGCGGGCGCCGCACCTCGGGCAGGGGCAACTGGAGGGAGAGCCGGAGATGCCGTCGACATCGGAGGCATCGCGGGGACGCCAGAGGTTGCAGGCATCGAAGGCATCGGAGGTACTCGGGGCGCATTGCTCGGAGCAGCGATCGGAGGCATGCCGGGACGTACTTGGGGCGAGGTACCCATCGCTCCCGGGGCGCGCATCGCTGGCATGCTGGGCATGCCGGGTTTTGCGCTTGGCTGAGCGGGCGTCCCGACCGGCGGGCGCGCTGCGACCCCCCCTGGCATCGACGGAAGTGACGGCATTTTGGGCCCACCCATCGCACCAGGAATCGTCGGAATCGCGGGGACTCTTCCAGGCGGATTAGCCGGCGGTCGAGTCGTTGCTCCCGCGATTGGCGCGGGTCCCGCGCTCGGAATTGGCGGCATCGGCGGCGCGGACTCACGCGGTCCCGGTGGCGCACTGACCCGAGCGCCTCCCTGCTGACGAGAACGCGCGTATTGTCGCATTGCTTCGTTGATCAGGTAGTCCACCGAGCACTCAAGCTCTGCGCTCAACTGCTCAAAGGTCTCCCACAAATAATCACGACATTGAAAATGTCTGAGGGTCTTTTTATTCGGATCCGTAGCCATCGTCGTCACTCTCGGCTGAAATAAATTTAACTGCGAAGTACCAAGAAAGTACCAGCAATTACGCTCCGCCGTCGGCGGGTCCTTGAGACAAAACACGTCGAAGCGACTCGCGAGCTCGCCGTGCGACTGCACCGAGGTTCGTGAGCGTTTCGGCACTCCAGCCAGGTCCCGTCATTGGGGTCTGGTCCGTCTGCGCGGCTTCGAGTCGAGCACCATCGGCGACCTCGCCTTTGTTGCCTAGATACAACAACGCGAGCGCGCGAACATGCACGTTGGGCGAAGCGAGCTGCAGTCGAATGGCGTCACGGGGCGATGCAGAAAAATCTCCGAGCGCAACTGCGAAGCCGTTAATTTCACGAAAGGTGTAGCCCTCGAATGGGGGCGCCCCACGAGGGACGGTTCTCACCGCGGCCACATGCTGCAAGAAGGTCGGAACAATCGCTGCTCCGCCAAGCTTCAGTGCCGCCTCACCAACCTTCCAACGGAGCATGTATTCTTGATTGGTTTCACCCCCGTTGGTGCTGTCAAACAACGTCCACAATTGCGGAAGCACATCGGGATTTCGTGTCTCGCCGAGTCGGTCAATTGCGAGACCGCGAAGCTCGACGTCGGCACCACCGGTCGTGGTGAGCGCAAGCGCGAGAAGCGCAGTGGCATCCTCACGGCGCACTTGGCCTTGCACCGCAGAGAGTGCAGTCTTTCTACGCTCGATGGTCTGCGTCGCGTCCGCTGCACTGGCGATAAAATAAGCAGTGCCTGCGGGACGGTTCAGTGTCGAGATGCCCTGTTGCATAATCGAGAGAAGCCCATCGCGAAGTCGCTCGGTCGCGCGATCAATTCTCGGTGCGTCGATGGTGGCGCCGGCTGCGGCACCCTGACGCAAAAGTCGCTCAGCGCTCTGACGAAGCCGCGCAGCAGCGGCTGGGCTTGTGAGCTCGTTCGAGACCGCGACCATTCGTGCGGTGGCGGCATCTTTCGCCGCGTCTGTCCCAACGGTGTTCACCAACTGCGCGATGTTGTTCATGACGCGAATGGTGTCTTCGTTTGAGTTGATGGCCTCAGCGAGCTGTTGGCCCGCAGGTGCACCGATCGCTTGGATCACCTGCTCAGCGGTGTACTGCCCGGCGAGCGCTCGGCTGTTCAAATCGCTCAAAATCCAGGACAAAAGCTCGTTGGAGAGATCGCGCCGGTCCGCTTCGTTCGCGAAACGCAACAGCAGATACGCAGCGTCTTTTGAGCGGATCATCAGCTCGGTTGGGCCGTTTGTCTGCTGTTGTCCCACGCCGCGCATTTGGTTTCGAAGCTCAGGAAACAGGTCGTGAATGATGCCCTCACGGTCCGCAGCGGGCATGATGCTCAGAGCGCCCGTGAGCAGCTCAAGACCATTCGCGTTCGGATGTTTCATCATGATCAGCGCAGTGGCTGCGTGAACCCGAAGGGCACGATCGTATTTGGGCTCGACTAAAACACGCGTGATTTTCCCTGGACCGCGAACGGTCCGTTTCCAGTGGTCGATATCTCCTGCGGAGACCGAACATCCAGAGATTGCTGTTGTGAGAACAAGCGCGGCCAGAACCGCGCGGAGCGCTTTGCTTTGCATCCGTCCTGGTCGACTATCCTGAGTTCGCGGGCATTTGGCAACCCAGAACGGGTAGAGCCCACAAAGAATCTGCCAGTTTCTCGCATTCTGATGGAGTCCTGTGGCACTGGAGGGATTGATCCGATGGCGTCTCGTGCACAGCAGACGCCCCGTGGACCGGTGACTTCTACCCCAACTGGGCTGGAAGAGGATCGATCCAGCGGGGCTAGGCCTCAAAACAAAGCAACTTCTCCAACTGCTGTGCATCCGCGCGGGGTTCCTCTGAACACCCGAAGCGCGGGTTCACCGGCGGGGACGGGAGCAAAACCGCAGGAGTTGACCAGCATAAACCCTGGAAAACGGCACGAGGTCTTAGGACTTGTGACGCTGGCGTTGACCGTACTCGTTTCGCTCGGACTCGCGAGTTATGACACCCGGGGTGGCCGCGACTGGTGCGGACCGATCGGCGCGACCGTCGCCGAAGCCATTGTCGCTGTTCTTGGGATCGCCGCGCTTCTGTTGCCCCTGGCGCTGCTGCTCCAGTCGATTCGATTTTTCTCAAAAAATACCGTTCCGTTTAGCGCTCTTCGCATCGTTGGGACGCTCACTATTGTCGCTTCTGTGGCGACCGGTGCGCACCTTTGGCTGGGCGAGCGTCCGATGCTTGGGCACCTCGCTGCGGGCGGTCTCATTGGAATTTCGCTCGGTGAGACTCTTCGATCGCTGATCGGGACCGCCGGCGCTCAAATCGTCGTTCTGACCGCGCTGCTTGTGGCTTTGGTCGTCCGCACTCGGCTGAGTGTTGTCGCGTTTGCAAAGGGTGCGGGACACGCCGGGGTCAGAACCGGCCATATTGCAAAAAATGGGGTGGTCACCGTTGCTCGCGCTTGGCAGCAGGCTCGTGATGATGACGCTCGCGAAAAAGAATCGCTTGTTCCGGAGGTGCTAAA
>JANNCG010001351.1:0-4232 GCA_031386385.1 Myxococcales bacterium | reverse complement strand
AACAAACGGCGCGACGCCCCCAAGAAGCACCGTACCGACGGTGCCGTTTGGAATCGCTGTACCTGCATACGCGCCAGCACCGAACATATTTGCGTAGCGACCGAGTAGTGGCTGTGCTGCAGTTTGTGCAGCAAGTGCTGTGGGTCCCTGAACAATCTCTTCTCGTCGGCAGACGGGATGCGGCTCTGAAGTTCGACGATCTACCCCTTTGGGGCACTCGAGTCCCGCGAAAATTGAGTAGCGTGATGGAGTGGTATTCGGGACGCCAGGAAGAAAGGGAAAGCTCCCGCAGGAGTAGTAAGTACCGGCGATGTCGGGACACACGGCGGGACGAGCCATCGCGCCAGCGAACCTCACGTTTGAGTTGGGCGGCGGTCCAGCCCATCGTGTCATCGCTTGGTCAGTTAAAAAGCAGCCCTCCATACCCCACGGAAACTGTCGCCCCGTTGCGTTAGCGCACGTACCTCGATTCGCGACTTCTCCAGCCGCCCCGACACAGTAAACATTCTGAATCGCGCCAAACGCGTTGATGGCCTCTTGCGGTTGATCAATATACACGCCGATGGTGCCACCGTTTCCGTTGGGTGATCCACAGTAGTCCTTGCAGCTGGTGCCAGCCATTGGCGAACCCCCCGCCTCTGTACACCGAGGCACTCCTTCTCGTCCGGGGTCTGAGCACCACGGCGATGCGATACAGTTGCCACAACGAATGGGAGCACTGACTCGCCAATCGGGCAATCGCGTCGAGCCGTCTACAGATCGTCCATCAATCGCCCCGCCATCTTCAAGAGTCGGAACCTCAAGTCCCGTCTTCGCCCCGCATCCGACCAACGCTTGTGCCATCACCATACCCGCAGAGATTGCCCACCAAACTGAGCCAGATTTGCGCTCACGCTCATGTGCGACCCCCCCCTAGTTTCTCCCATCCGTGTGGTTTTGCTCAACGTAGCAAACTTGCGCAATGGCAACGTACCATGACATCGTGTAGTTTTGAGTGACGTATTCATCGCTAGAAACCTCCGTTCTGCACAACGTTGCGCAGAATAAATAGCGGTTGTTGTTGAGCGAAAAGTCGTCGTGACTGCTCACCCAACGAATCCATCATGAACTCCCGTCCTGCTCTGAGCAAGGGACTTTCTCGGTGGCTTTGTCGTTCGACTAGATTCATGCGCTGCCACGTCTATGACGGGAGGCGTGGTCGTTCTGGTGCCGGCCAACGTGCGTCCGTCAGCGTTAGCGCCGCGCTGTGAGCCACTCGCACTGCGCATCCCGCCGAAGCTTCCGAAACACGAAACTGAAGTGGCACGATTCAACGACGAGCTTACAACCCGTTGAATTTGCGACGTTGTAGTCTCTCAGGTGTCAAACTCGAAACAACCATCTGCCTGAAAAATAGCTGACGAATACCGCTAAAGCCCAGCGTCTCGCATGCGCAATTCGACCAACTGCCGCAGCATTTTGATCCCGTGTTTAAATGGCTTCACGGTTGACTCGCGCTGCTGCTCTTCAAGCGTGACAGGGACCTCGACGATGGTCTTTTTTGCCCGCTCGGCTCGGTACGCCAGCTCGGTGGACCAAAAAAAATCACGTGAGCCCATCTGATCGATCAAGCTCTTGACCGCACCGGTGGTGAAAAAGAATGTCCCTTGCGAGTCTCCGGTGTGCATCCCACCAATGATCCGTCGCAGAACCCGATAGCCAAAGGTAGCAACTGTGCGAACGGGGGTCGTTGTGATGGTGCTCTCACGATGAGCTTTGGACCCAATGATGATGTCTGGGGTGAGCCCGCTTCGCAGAACGCTCACAACACCGTCAAGATCGGTGAACCCAAAGGGGAGGTCCGCGGCGGTCAGCGCGACCCAACGTGAGTCGTCACCGCGAGCGATTTCTTCAACCGTCCCACGGTGCCACGCATAGCCCAGGCCGGCGTTGTGCTCTTGGTACGCGAGGATTTCGACGCCTGGAGAGCTTGATTGGGGGCTCCCCGGCTCAGCGCAATCACTCGAAACGGTGTTTGCCAGCTGCTTGCAGAGCGCCCACGAGTCGTCGCGGCTGCCGTTTTCGACAAGCAAAATGCGCGAACCCGGGTACGACGCAAGATGATCGGCGAGCCGACGCACATTGCGATCAAGCGTTGCGCACTCATTGTGCACCGGAACCACATAACTGAGCGAAAGCGACTTCATCGAAAGCTAAAACAAGTGCAATGCACCCGCTATGAAGCCGTATAGCCGTTTGCGCTGCGGTTTTCTAGTGTGAATCTCTGTGCGTTAGAGTGCTATATCCTCACCGTTATTGATGGCTCAAGCGCCAAGCCGACATCCCCACCAGGGGACTATTTTTGCCTTCTTCTTTTTGTTGGTGTTCCCATTTTTTGCGGTTTTTCCGTACATCACGGTCACCAACAACCCCAACGAGAACACGCGCACGTACATGACCATCGCGATGGTCGAGAACAAATCGTTTGCGCTCGACGACGTGGTGCGGCGGTTTGGGTGGACCAACGACATGGCCCACGCCCCGGACAAAAAGGGCGTCCTGCGCACTTACTCAGTGAAAGCGCCGCTCAACAGCTACTTCGGCGCGCCGGTGTACTTTGTTCAGCGACACGTCGCGCGGTGGATGGGGATCCAGCCTCCCGGAGATCAAGTCGTCCCGGGCGAAGAGACCATCAAGTGGTTTCGCTGGACCACGTTTGTGCTTCGGCTGTTCACGGTCCAGCTGCCTTGCTTTCTGTTTTTGCTGTGGTTTGAGCGGTATTTGCGCGCTTTTTCGCGCGATACATCCCTGCGTTTGATGGCCGTCGCCGCCGCAGGAATCGGGACGAACTATCTCGGCTACTCGCACATGTTTGCGAGCCACTCGCTCTTTGGCGTCTCGGCGTTTATGTCCTTTGGCCTCGCAGAGCGCTCACTCAGAGAGTTTGCCAACTGGCGACACCGTCCATTGTGGCCTGCGTTTTGGTGCGGGTTTGGCGCCGCTGCGGCGACGGGATTTGAGTATCACGGATTTTTTCTCTCCGCCGTTTTAGGTGCGTTTGGTCTGTGGGTATTTCGACGCCCAAAGGGCGTGATCGCCGTGGGTTTAGGCGCTGCCATTCCTGTCGCTTTGGTAGCGTTTTTTCAGTGGAAAGCGTTTGGCAGCCCGCTCACCCCGGGGCACAAATTTGTCGAGAACCAACAGTGGGCGGCGGAGCACGCCAAGGGACTCTATGGCGTGATGGTCCCCACGCTCAAAGCCATTGGAGCGCTCTCGTTTGATCCGGGCTACGGGTTTTTTGGCATGAGCCCATACATGCTTCTTGGGCTGCTCTCAGCGCTGGTGTTTGCGTGGAGACCCAAGGGTTTGGGACGTGAGCGCTCTTTGCAGCGAAGTACAACGTTGGTGTGGCTCTTTGCGATGGTGGCTCTGTGGCTCACGATGTGCGGCGCAGCAGAGTGGCGCGCGGGTTGGACCATCGGACCACGAAGGGCTGGTGCGGCGCCGCCGTTTTTCGCGATGGGTGCGCTGTTATTGCTTGAGCGTTGGGCCGCAGGATCGCCCACAGCTCGCCCCATGTTGCGCGGGATTGCCGGAGGCATGGCCTACGCGGGTGTGCTCTCGCTGGGATTTGTGGGGATGCACTTCAACACACTTCCCGAGGATATTTGGCGGCCGTTTACGCAGTTGTCGTTGCCGCTCGCGCGCACTGGGTTTGTCCCGCACCACATCGGTGAGCTGTTTGGACACCCCGAGCCTCACGTGTGGTGGATCGCTGCGGTGGCGCTTTTAGTGGCGCCGTTTGTGGCGCTCTTTCGGTTTGGGCACGAGAAAAAATGGTCGCGGTTTGGGTTGTTATTGGCGATTCCGTTTGGGATGGCTGCGGCTTTTCCGGCGTTGTATGTGCCCAAGGATGCACCGGCGTTTCATCACTCGGGGTTCACGGGCAGCTGGGAGCCTACGGGTCGGGATAGGCTAGCGGCGCTGCAACGAGAGATCGCGCGGGGCGGGCCGGGAGTGAAGTGCGCGTGGCATCAGTTTGCGGATTTGCAAGAGGTCCTGCGGGTTCCACTTGAAGCGGCACAGACGCGTGTGACTGCGGGCCCAAGGCCGGCAAACTGTCGTCGCGCTCGTCCGCTCTGAGTGACGAAGAGACAGAGCAGTTTGGTGCTGGGGTGATTGAGTCAATGCACACTATTTGCTGCAATTTTGGCTAAAAGTGTCGGACCACAGCACTGTTGGTTGATGATTCG
>JANNCG010000509.1:0-14680 GCA_031386385.1 Myxococcales bacterium | reverse complement strand
GACATCCACGGGTCGTTGGTCCATCAACATGCTGCTCCCGTCGCCCCCGTCCATCGAGGGGTTGGGTCCTCCTTCACTGTTTGAGTCCATGGGCAATGGCATTCGGTCGAATCCCACCGAGGGGACATCAAACTCCATTGAGGCGTCCACGGAAGGGGTGGACGGACAGCCGAAAAATATCAGTGAAAATCCAAGCAAAGTGAGCGTATTGTGCGTGTTCATCGTGCGCTGATGAGTCATGAACACGGACATTATCACGCCGGACTAAAAAACTCGTACAGGTCACACTTAAAGGTAGTGGCCTAATTTCGTCCCCGCTTCTGACACAGAGGGCGTCGCAGACGCACCGCTTCGCTTAAATTAGGCCACTACTCTAATTAACATTGGTATTGTCGCCATCGTCATGCGGTTTTTGCATCAACTACGCTCGCTTTGGGCTCGCTTTGGAGTCTTTGGGTGGTTGATCGTTCCTGCGGTGGCGCTGATAGAGATGGTCGCTCATGCGCGGATCGTGCGTGCAGTCCCCAAGCCAGAGCACTGGATTGCGGCTCACGATTGGATCGCACACGAACGAAGACCGACAGATCTCGTTGGCTCTGCACCGTTTTGGACCGATCCCCTGTCGCGCCTCTATTTTGGCGATCTGATCTCTCTCAAAGACGCCGCACGGATGGACGCCACGGGCTATCCACGTGCTTTTGTCGCGACGATTCGCAACGGAGTCCATCCCGATTTTGAGGGCTGGACGCAAGAGCGCTCGCAGTCCTTTGGGCCCGTGATAGTGCGCGTTTTGCGGAACCCACACCCCGTGAACGTGCTCTTTGATTTTGTCGACAACGCTGATGTGCAGCACGCGATGGCCTTTCGCGTTGAAGCGGGACAAGAGCGGCCGTGCCAGTGGGCCACAGGGATTGCGGTCACCGGCGGAGGCTTGCATCAAGGTCCCCTCGCAGGTCCCGATCGCTTCAACTGTGGCGAAGGGTGGAACAACGTGGGCCGCACCGTAATTGACGACATGGCTCACCACGCGCGCCGGTGTGTGTGGCTGCACCCTGTGGTGGATGTTCCCATGCGGATCACCTACAACGATGTTCCGATTGGCGCGGTGATTCATGGCCGTCACGGGATCGCCTACCAAGCTGAGCGTGGAGGCGAACACGGCGAAGTGGGCGCCGATGTCACCATGACCGTGCGGATTGACGGCAACGAAATTGGCAACTTTGTGCACCACGATGGCGACGGTTGGGAGATGTTTGAGGTGGACACACGAGCCTTTCAAGGCACCCGACACAGGGTCTCGTTTGAGTCCACCATGCCCGTGGCTCGCGCCGCCCACTATTGCTTCGCAGGAGACACGCGGTGAAAGATCGCTACCGTTGGACACAGAAGACCCAGCCCGATTGGCGTGATCATTTGCTGGGATTTATCCTCTGCACGTTTTACGTCTTGATCCTCGTACGCACCGCGCGCAACCTGGGGTATTCGCGAGACGAGGGCTTCTACTTCGACGCCGCTCGAAGCTACGCGCGATGGTTCGAGATTTTATTTAACAACCCTCGCGAGGCCATGACGAGGCAGTCGGTGGACGCTCACTGGGCGACCAACAACGAGCACCCGGCGTTGATGAAGAGCTTGTTCGCGCTCTCGTGGCAGTACTTGCACGTAAAAAATAAGGTCTTCGCCGAGGCAGGGACCGCGATGCGGTTTCCGGGGATGGTGATGGGAGGGGCTGCTCTGTGGCTCACCTTCATTATGGGTGCGCGTGCGTATTCACGCCGAGCGGGGCTCGTGGCCGCGCTGCTTTTGGGGTTTATGCCCCGGATTTTTTATCACTCACACTTGAACTGCTTTGATGTTCCGGTGATGTTTTGGTGGGCGTTGGTGGTGCATTGCTACTGGCGCTCGCTTGATGGAAAGCTCTCGTGGGCCATCGCGACCGGCGTGGCCTGGGGGTTTGCGCTCAACGTGAAGTTTAACTGCTTCATGTTGCCGATCGTCTTTTTGATCCACTGGTTTGTGGTCAAGGGGCGTGAGGTCGGCGCGGGCGCTCAACGCGGTGGCCTCTCAGCACCCATTGCGGTGTTGTGCATGTTGACCATTGGCGTGATGACCTTTATCGCGATCTGGCCGTGGATGTGGTTCGACTTTCTCACCGCAGAGGGCGGTCGCCCTGGTCGCCTCTTGGGCTACTTAGGCTTTCACTGGAACCACCCTTACTACAACATCGAGTACATGGGCGAGACGTGGTTTAGGCCGCCTTTTCCCCGCTCATATCTCTATGGGATGCTGGTCTTTACCGTCCCCTCGATCACGGTTTTGCTGTGCTTGCTCGGGCTCGCGTCACGGGTCCCGGCTCTTCTGCGGCAGAGCTCGGCCCTCGCGTGGTTGGTCCCTCCGATGGGCGCGTTGAAGAAGATCCACTCGTTTCACTTTCGTCGCGCCACCGATGATCCCCACGGGACTGATGTGCTCTTTCTCGGAGCGGGGTATGCCATCTGTGCGCTGTGGCTCAAGACCAACACACCCATCTTTGGTGGGACCAAACACTGGTTTACGTTGTATCCATTTTTTGCGCTCTTCGCGGGCGCGGGCTTTGACGCCACGATCAACGCGTTTGAGAAAAAACTCGAGTCACTCAAGCTCTCTACAGGCCCGGTTTGGTTGCCCTCTGTTGCGCTCGCTTCGCTGTGTCTTGCGTCTCCCGTCGTGCAAACCGCACACTCGCATCCCTTCGGACTCAGCGCCTACACTCCGCTCGCGGGCGGAACCCCCGGCGCCGCAGACATTGGACTCAACCGTCAATTTTGGGGCTTCACCACTGGGAGCGCCCTGCCATACCTCAACGCCAATGTTCCGCCCAACGGTTCGGTGTACATCAACGACACCGCGTGGCCTTCATGGGAGATGCTCTCAGCGGATGGTCGCGCGCGGAGTGACATACGCGTGGTGTGGGAGCACCTCACCGCTGACTACTCGATGGTGCACCATGAGCAGCACATGATCGAGGTCGACGGGCAGATCTGGGTGGCCTTTCAGAGCGCCCGGTTGTCGCACGTGGTCACGCACGATGGCGTCCCGATTGTTAGCATTTATCCTAACCCTCGCACCGTGGGTGCTGGCGGAGACAACCCGAGCGAGCGTGGACGTACCCCTGCGACACCCACGCCAAATCCAACAGCTGCGACGGCACACTAACCGATCACATATAATATAAAAGCTGTATGATTGAACAGATCGCGAGAGTTGCAGTGGGCGCGGTGATCGTCGATCAGCGACCCGATGGGCCATACGTAGTGCTCGTCCGCCGGGCTAACCCTCCGTTGCAGGGGCAGTGGTCGCTTCCGGGTGGCAAAGTGCACTTTCGCGAGAAGCTCACAGACGCACTTGTGCGAGAGATTCTCGAAGAGTGCTCGCTTGAGATCAGCGTGGAGGGGCTGATTGAGACCATTGAGCTGATACGTGAGGACAGTCACTTCGTGGTGATGGACTATCGCTGCTCAGTCCTTCGTGGTGAGCTGCGTGCGGGCGATGATGTGAGTGAGGCTGTGTGGGTCGGAGTGTTTGACCTAGCCGAATATGATGTGACCAAAGACGTCGCGCGAGTGGTGTCAAAAGCGGTGGCCGATGAGCGCGAGTGAGGGAATTTTCGGTTCAATCACGTAGGATGGGGTTCAAGCGCCGATGAGCCTAAGTCGAAAAGCCCCAACCCTCATCCACGTCTGTGTGGTGGATGCTTGCGCTGGTCACGAACGGCAAGCGATCTGCGCGGCGCAGTTTCAAGCCAGCCGGGTGGGGTTAGAGTTGTATGGCGTCTTGTTGCACGATCCCATTGTGTTTAGGTACGTGCTGAGCGGTGTGGGCGATGAGCGCAAATCGGGTCGTGCCTCGGCGCACTGTGAGCTTGAGTGCACGCGCAAGTTTGCGCCACGGTCCGCGCAGTTCTCACCAGACGGAACCATGCTGCTCATCGGACACGAGCGCGAGGTGGTGATGTACGAGTTGTCGACTGGGCAAGCGCTTTGGAGTCACTCGGTCGACTGGAGAGAGCTCTTTGTGAGTGAGCTCAACACAGTGTATTGGATCACGGACGACAACCTGGTGGTGTGCACGCTTGATGCTCGCTCGGGTGCCGTGCTCAAGCTTGACGATCGCTATGCAAAAAAGCTGGATCGGGTGCGAATTTCTGGTGCGTTGAGCGAGGGCGAACTGCAGCTTATGCCGGTGGACTACGGGCGAGTGTTTGCGAAGAAGGTCGCGGGCGAAAAAATGTTTTTGTCCATCGCGCTCAATGGCGTTGTGCAGGACGTGTTTGAGCGCTCAGAGACTGCGGGTCTCTGGGGGGCGCGCAAGCAAAAGCCAGGATCCGCGCCGCCGATGCGTGGCAGAGCCGTGGGGCTGTTGAACAACGGCGAGTCGATTGTCTGTGTGCAAGACTGGATGCGTGGCCGCTTGGCCGTGATCAATGCGCGCACTGGGGCGGTGGAGCAAGAGTACTCGGTCCCCATTGAGCAGGCCGAAGGACTGACCGTTGGGACCGTGAGTGTGGACGAAAAAATGCTTGGCATTGGGACGTCACTCGGGCGGGTCATTGTCCTCGCTGTTGAGTGAGCGAGAGCAGGGACCAACGTGCGAAGAACGCGGCTTTCGGAAGGTGGATGACTGAATGGATGGCGAGCAGTCGTTGCGCTGGGTTGCTTGTCCCTCAACGGAGATCCTCGTCTGCGGTGTGTGTTGAGGGTCTGTGGCTACAGTCCATTGTCGATGGTAAATCGCACGCCACTGCGCGCGATGCTCTGCAGCACATCGTCCAGCGCAGCCGCCTGTGATTCGGTTGTGATCACGACCACTTGCTCTCCGTCTCCGTGCAGCGAGCCAAGCCCGTCGTACGCCAGCACGATCGCCGCGATCTTGCGCTGCGCTTCTCGCTCGCACTGAAGGACCCTCGCCACAACGCCCTCGCCCAGGGGGAGAGGCCTGGCTCCAAGCGACCGTTTGACGGCGCGCTTACTCACTTCATCGCTCATCGCACCACGGAGTCTACCTCTGAAAATCCAGCCCCAACAACGCCACAAACTCGCGATGTGCCTCAAGCCCCTCTTGTGTCTCAAGCGGCTCAGCGCGGTACCCCGTCCGCAGCGCGTACACCACGCACTTGCTCATCGATACGCCATTTTGCTCGATAATATCCTCGCGAAAACGCACGCGCCACTCTTTCACCGCGAGCTTCAGCACGTCCCCGTCGCGTTGGATACGTCGGTATGGATGGCGCTTGGTGCCCAATGAGAGAGCAGCCCGAATGCGCGCTTCGAGTTCAACACCGTGTGTGTCCTTGAGCCACTTAAGCTGCGTGATCGCCGGCTCTTCAAACACCACCTCGCTCGATGCGCGTGGATCTTCGGGGCGGCCTTGTTCGTCCATCAACGCGACGTGCTCTGGCGGCGCGAGCCACCCCGTCCGCGCATCCGGGATCGCGTCGCTCCACGGAACATACGGCTTGATGTCAAAAATCGGCGTCCCGTCCAACAGATCGCAGCCTTCGACCAAGACGGTCAGCTTCTTCACAGACTTCAGTTTGACCAGCGATAATCCAATCGGATTGGGCCTGTGCGGAGCGCGCGTTGAGAACACTCCCCGACGACGGTCGCTTCTGGGCGGCAACACTTGTGCACGCCAGTGGTTGCTCTCGTTTTTGTGAAACCAAAACAGCAACCACACATAGTCCCACCCTTCGAGGTCAAACAGCGCGCGCTCAAATCTCGGATCGCCCACAAGCTCAATCGTCGCAGCCGTTGTCTCAGCCGCGCGTGGTTGTCTTGGTGCTTCTGCGCGATCCTGAAACGGCGTCTTGATATAACCAATGGGCGTGAGGGTCAGCGTGGGTAGCGGTGGGTCCGACGAGGTCATCTCAGGCTCGATAGGACCATCGATCGGATGCGCGTGATGCAAAAATCTCAATGACTCTATCGGGTGGGGTGAGTACTAATAGCGCCCGAGATGACTGAAGAGCTTTTTGCCACTGTAATTATTCGTTCGTTTAATCGAATGGACGAGCTTCGCTCGTTGGTGCATCGGGTCCTACAGCAAGACTATGCGCAGTTCGAGGTGCTCGTCATTGACTCGTCCAGGGGGCTGACCGCTCGCGATGTGCACGAGCAAATTGCCACCAGTGATCCGCGCGTTCGAGTGGTGCACACGCCCTCACGGGGATGTCCCGCGGCGGCAAATGATGGGGTGCGGCACGCGCGTGGAGAGGTCGTCGCGTTTATCGATGATGATGATATTCCTGTGCAAAATGACTGGTTGTCGATGCACATGCGGCACTACAAAGACCCGCACTGTTTGGGCGTAAACGGCTTTATGGTGTACGAGCTTGAGCATCGCGCGGGGCCTCCGGCTTCGGCGTTTAGCGCCAAGCTTCGGCAAGCTCGGATGCTCTCACACGGGCTGTTTAAGCAACCGCGCTGCTATGCGTACAGCGATCAACCCAAGCGAGACATCGACTATCTGATGGGCGGCAACGCGTCCATTCGCACCCGCGCGGTGAGGCTTGCTGGGGGTTGGGATGAGGGGCTGCAATATCACAACGAGCACTCGCTCTTTTTGCGCTTGGCCAAGCGCAAGCAACCCAACGAGTATTTGCTCTATGACCCCGATGCAAAAATGGAGATCCGAAAGGACGTCCCCGGTGGGCTCGATTATCGCTTTACCGCCGAGGTTCGCACGCGTGTGGATCAGTTAGCGAAGTACTTTGTGTGGGTGGTGGGGCGCGAGTGCCCTGAGCGGGTGTATGGGTTGTTTCCGCTTTTTGTGCCGTCATTTATGCTCTTTTCTGCGGTGGCGGGATACGAGCTTGCCGCCGGTCGCGCGGTCAACCAGTGGGCTGAGCTGCTCAAAGCCGCAGCATACGCCCCCGCTTCGCTGGTTAAACATTTGGTAAACTTTGCTGATCGGCCTGCGGTACGTGATTGGCTCACGGACCTGCCCCCGGATGACTTTGTAGACCGCGCAGGGTCCGCCTTCACGGAGGCCCTCGCTTGAGCATTGCATCTCATCCACATCCCTTGGTCCCAGCAGTGGTCATCCTCTGTGGCGGCAAAGGAACCCGCCTCCGCGAAGAGACCGAGTTTCGCCCCAAGCCCATGGTCGAGGTGGGCGGAAAGCCCATCCTGTGGCACATCATGAAGCACTACGCGCACTACGGTGTGCGGCGATTTGTGCTTGCGCTGGGATACAAAGGACATCTCATAAAAGACTGGTTTTTGCGCTACGAAGAGCGTGCTCGTGATGTGAGCGTGACGCTCGGGAGCAAGCCCTCGGTGACCATTCATCAACCCACCGCGACGCACGAAGAGGACGGCTGGCAAGTGACGATGGTGGACACGGGCGAAGAGACCCTCACGGGTGCACGAGTGCTTCGCGCGGCGCAGAAGTATCTGTCAGGCGAGAGGTTTTTTCTGACCTATGGGGATGGGTTGAGTGATGTTGATCTTTACGCGCTCACTGCGCAACACGAGCGGCTGAAGACCCTGGTCACGGTCACCGGTGTTCGGCCTCCGGCGCGCTTTGGTGAGCTGCTGTGCAAGGGTGACTTAGTCAGCGAATTTAGCGAAAAATCGCAGACCCATGAGTCATACATCAACGGAGGATTTTTTCTCTGCGAGCCGGCGATGTTGGACTACTTGCGCGATGACGAGCAGTGCACCCTTGAGCGTGAGCCGCTTGAGCGCTTAGCCTCGGATGGACAGTTGGGGGTGTATCGACATGATGGATTTTGGCAGTGTATGGACACGCAGCGTGATCATCAGTACCTAGAATCTCTCAGCCGCACCGCCCACCCGCCGTGGCAGACCTGGAGACAAAAATGAGCGCCCTGATGAACCGAGAATTTTGGCTCGATCGGCCGGTGTTTGTCACCGGAGCGACGGGGCTTTTGGGCGCAAATTTGTGTGCTGCTCTCGTTGAGGCAAAGGCCGAAGTGGTGGTGCTTGTGCGGGATGGGATTCCGAAGACGCGCTTTGCGCAGCTTAGGTTGCAAGAGCACTGTACGGTCGTGCACGGGGCGCTTGAGGACGAGTTGCTCATCGCGCGGGCGCTCAACGAGTATGCGATTGATACAGTGTTTCATCTGGGCGCGCAGACCATTGTGGGGACAGCGAACAGAGATCCACGCAGTACTTTTGCAGCCAACGTGATGGGTACCTGCAACGTGCTTGAGGGCGTCCGTGGGGCAAAGCTTGTGAAGCGGATGGTGTTTGCGTCGAGCGACAAAGCCTATGGGACGCAGGCCATTTTGCCGTACAGCGAAGAGACCCCGCTCCATGGAGAGCACCCCTACGATGTCTCTAAGTCCGCTGCGGATTTGATCACACAATCGTACGCCAAGACGTTTGATGTCCCCGTGGCGATCACTCGCTGTGGCAACCTATTTGGCGAAGGCGATCTCAATTTTAATCGGATTATTCCAGGGACAATCCGTGATCTGCATCGGGGTAGAGCCCCGGTGATTCGCTCAGACGGGACGCCGATTCGCGACTATTTTTATGTCCAAGACGCCGTGCACGCGTACCTGTTGCTTGCCGAGGCACTTGAGCGAGACGGGCTGAAGGGCCAAGCGTTTAACTTCTCGCTTGAGCAGCAGGTGTCGGTCAAAGAGCTGGTTCAGCTATTGTGTACGCTGATGGGACGTCAGGACTTGGTACCTGAGGTTCGCAATGAAGCGAGCAACGAGATCGCGGCGCAATATCTGTCGGCACAGAAAGCCCGCGCGAAGCTCAACTGGAGCCCATCGCACACCCTCGAGCAAGGGCTGCTGCGCACCATTGATTGGTATCGCGGGTATTTTGCCCGGTGAATGGCACGCTAAAACCTCGCGTACTGCTCACCGGGTGCAGTGACTTCTTTGGCCGAGCGTGCGTGCGTGCGCTAAGGCACGAGGGCTTTGATGTAGAGGCCACGCGGATGCGCGCGACAAAGCATGAACGTGTGCTCAATGTGCTTGATCCTCAAGCGGTGGCTGAGGCGGTTGACGCGTGTGATGTGGTGGTGCATATGGCCGCACGACGCACGTACGTCCCCGATGAGCTTGAGGACGCTGCGCGATTGCATGTCGATGGGGCGTCCATCGTGGCCCATGCGGCGAAGTCGCGGGGAGCAAAAATGGTCTTGATTGGGACGGCTGAAGAGTATGGGCCCACGGTGAGTGTTCCATATCGCGAGGACGCGCGGTGCGAGCCTGTGTCGGGCTATGGTCAAAGCAAATTGGCGGCCACGTTGCGTGTTCTGGCGGAGGCGCCTAAGACGGTGACAGTGCTTCGACCGTCGGTCATTTATGGTGCAAATCAACCGGGATTTATGCTCGTGGCCTCGTGCTTTCGTGGTGCTTTGAGTGACGGAGTGATTCGTCTTCGAGGCGGTCAGCAGACCCGCGATCATGTGTACGTTGAGGACGCTGCGAGAGCGGTGGTGCAAGCGGTGCTACACCATGAGCAAGTGAGCGGTCAGGTCGTGAACATTGGTTCTGGCGATGAGCGATCTGCGCAAACCATCGCAGAGCTCGTGATCGCGCTCACGGGGACGGGTCGAGTCGTGTTGGATCCTCCGAGCGAGCGAGCAGGGGATGTGCAACGGATGTTTATGGCCACTGACGTCGCGTCTGAGAGGCTTCGCTGGCACGCTGCAACAACGCTTGAAGAGGGTCTGCAAAAAATGCATTCTGAGCTGCAAAAACGTTTGCCAAATGGAGATACGTTGTGAGTAGTGGATCGCCGCTGTTGATACGCTTGCGATACGCATTCGTGTGTTGTTGTTTGCTGGCGGAGGCTTGTACGACGCAAGCTACATCGCGGACCGGTGGGGGCCATAGCGTGAGCCCAAACGGAGCTTCAGTGTCCGCGAGTGCGACGGGTGTAAGAGCATCGAGTGGTGGGTCAACTGGGGCTTCAGTAGCACTCGTCGCGGATCGAGAGCTGCTTGAGATCGTCGCGGGACTCAATGAGGGTGCGAGCGCTGTGATGAGCGCTATGGCGGTGACGCTCGCGGTGGGAGGAGCTACGGAGGTCACCGGCGACCGAGCGCCTGCGGAGACGATGAGATCGGCGCAATTGCTGGTGTTTAACTCACAGAGTGCGATTGTACTCTTGCGGACATCCTGCGGAAACACGCGCCTTATGGGGCTTGTGCGCGCCGCAGGCCAACGCTGGCGGCTGGCGGACGTGCTCAACGTGGTTCCGCCTGCGGTGCCCGGAAGTTGTGTCAACACGACGGTGTTGGCGCAGCCCATCGCGCTTCGCAGCGACGTCGCGAGTGAGGCCGCAGTTGGCGTAAAGTGGGAAGATCAAATGGGAGACGAGGTGCACGGGCCGTCGTTGTGGGTGGCAACGCTGGACGCAAGCCATGGGTTTGTTGTGTTGCTTCAGCAAGCGCCGTTTGGTGGTACTGACGATCGCACCGGGGCGAGCACCGAGGGAAGCCTCGCGGTGATGGACGAGCTTCCGGCTCCGCGCCCAATGTTTGTCGAGATCCACCCCGCCCGCCGTGGCACCGCAGGCCCCGCCCACGAGCGTATTGTGCGCCGTTATGAGCTGCGGGCCGGGACCCTACAGATGGTCGACGAGCAGCGAAATGCACTGCAAACTGACGGGTTTTCGCGCCCTGGCAACGGTGGGACTGAGGGGGATGCGTTGCTGCCCTCAGGTCCAGCCAATGTGCCAGCAAGCGCTCCCGTATTGGCGCCTGCAGTGGCTCCGGCAGTGGCGCCTGTAAGCCGTCCAGCAAGACCCTAGCCTATCGCTTAGGGATTATAATGAATGTCTCGACGATAGCTGCTCTCCCACGTATCGCTTCGCGCGGGAACCGAGTTTTGTACGCGGAGGGTTCCGCCCATTCCGGTCCAGCCGACGGAGTCCATGACGGTGTGCCTCTGTCCGGGAGCGGCGTTGCAGTGGTCATCCTGGACCGGGTCCGGGTCGCTGGGAGTGAAGTGCACAATCCCATTTTGCACGCTTAAAATGTAGGGATTGCTCGTTGTTCGCGTGCGCAATGCCCCCGCCACATTGCATGAATCTTGCTCGTTTGGGCCGTACTGAGTACGCGTGGTGCACACCTCACGGGCGTTGCTCGCGGTGGTAATTGTCAGGACACAACCACCGCGTACCCAGCCGCCTCCGGACCGCGCAGTCTGCGGGTCATCGGTGAGCCACCGTCCCAACAAACCATCAATGAGCGTGTCGCGCGTGGGGCTGACAGGTATTGGAGTCGGCACTGCCACCGGAGCCTCAGGCTCATCGGGCTCGTCGGTATTTTGTCTCGGTACCACCACTGGCTGTTGTGCTTGGTTGCCCGAGCCCTGCAACAATGGCGCGCTTGAGCCTTGCGTTGGGACGGCAGCGACGAGCGTAGGTGAGTTCACGGGCTCGTTGGCGAACGGTCCCTGCACGCTCGATTGCAGAGGGATGGGTCCGCTGTTTGTTGGCGCTGAGTCCGGACGTTCAGGACATCCAGTAAGGGCAGTCACGAGGGCGACAGAGAGCGCCGAGGATGTGCGATTTGCCAGATAATTTCCCGGATTTTTGAGCTTCATTCGCTATCTCCGGCGCTGTCGTGGCGGAGCATCGATCTCTTGAATCCGTGCCGTCGCGTGGGCGCGGTCAAACTCACCCCGTCCCGCGAGGGCTTGTTGGTACAACTGCCGCGCTGAGCGGCGATCGTTGTTTTCAAACGCGATGTCTGCGCGCATCAAGAGCGCTCCGGAGTGTTGAGGGTTGTCCGCAAGGATGCGCTCAAGGTAAGCACTTGCAAGCGTGCTCTCGCGCATGGAGATCGCTTGCTGCGCGGCGCGCATTCGGGGCATGGGGTCTGTGGGGAGCAGATCGATCGCGCGGTTCCACTCGTCGAGGGACTCGCGGCCTTGTTCGGTGCGACCAAGCAGCTCGGCGTACGCGACCCGTGCTTCGGCGTCATTGGCGACTTGTTGAATCGCTGCGCGAAGCGGTGCCGCTGCTTCGACCAAACGACCTGCGCGAAGATGGACACGCCCGAGCGCCGACTGTGCACCAGGTTGATTGGGGTCAATCTCTGTCGCGCGTTGCAGCGCTGTGAGCGCCTCTGGGAGTGCGTTGCGTGCGAGCAAGACGTCGCCGAGCGCCACCAAGGCCTCTGCCCAGCCCGGACGATCGGAGTTTGCCCGTTGAAGCAATGGGAGTGCGGCGTCGAAGTTTCGCTGTTTTTTGAGCAATTTTCCAAGATAAAGTGCCGCGACCGGGTCGTGAGTGTCCGCGTCGACGGCGTGCTGAAAGGCCGTGCGTGCATCATCGAGTCGGCCTGCGGTTTCGAAGATGATGCCGAGCCCGATGTGGGGCTCTGCGCGGTTGGGCAGCGCGGTGGCGGCGTCGCGATAGCCCGCTTCGGCTTCTTGAAGACGACCCGAGATACGCGCGGCGTCGGCCACCACAAGCTTGAGCTCTGCGTTGTTTGGATCAAGTGCGCGCGCGCGGTTAATCTCAGTCACCGCAAGCGCAGCGCGTTGCCACACCAGATGAGCCCGCGCCAAACACACACTTCGCATCGCCCCCGCCGGAACCGTGTTGCACACCGATCGCGCCGCCCGAAAATCGTTTTGGTCAAACCTCACCCGCGCGGTCTCAAACAGCGCCTCCGCGCGCGTGGGCCCACGAGCCGCGACCCTGAGCGCTCGAACCGCTTCGTCAAAATGTCCCGCTCGCCTGAGCGCTCGCCCAAGCCTCAGCTGTGCCGTCGCATCCGTCGCGGGTGCGGCCCGAAGCGCTGCAAGGTCAGACTCTTGGGCGCTGGCCGTCCATGACCCGATGGTGACGGCGGACGCAAAGATGAGTGAGTGGAGCCGTGAAAAAAGCGGTGATTTCGTCAGTCGTTGCATGGGATGTGTCTTCAGACGTTGTGTGGGAGAAGGTATTCTACCAATGATCCAGAACAATGATTGCCCGCTGAGAATACCCCAAGAGGGCGTTGTAGCTACGTTGGAGTTTCACAGAATGTGCGCTATCGTCCCAAGAAACACTTCGCCACAGGTTTTGTGTTTCGTGCTATTACGGAGTCCAATTAATTTATGAGTGCAGCAGAAGAGACCGAAAGCCCGTCTGCGGTTGAAGATCGCTTTTTATTGGTCGGGACTGTTCTTGAGAACAAGTACACGATCTTGAAGACCGTCGCCGAGGGTGGATTTGGCGTCGTGTACAAAGGGGTTCAAACCGCGTTGGGGCGCAATGTGGCCATCAAGGTCTTGAAGACGCCCCCAGAGCTCAACGCCGCGGCCGCGCGTGACTTTCAAGAGAAGTTCACCAACGAGGCGCGAACGGTTGCTCAGCACAGCCATGCCAACATTGTGCAGGTGATTGATTTCGGCGTCTCGGCGATGCCGTCTCAAGAGGTCGCTCCGTGGATGGTGCTTGAGTGGTTAACTGGAAAAACCCTCGAAGACAGCATTGTTGACCGCAAGCGCCCCTACTCTCCCAAAGAGACTATGACGCTCGTGCGTCCGGTGCTTGAAGCGCTCGCGTACGTGCACGAGGCAGGGATCGCACACCGTGACTTGAAGCCCGCGAACATTATGGTTGTTGAGACGGGCAAGACCAAGCAACCAAAATTGATGGACTTCGGGATCGCGAAGTTGATGGACCCGGCGGAACAAGCTGGGTCTGGCGCAACGCGGACACGCTCTTCACAAAATGCTTTTTCGCCCCAGTATGCCTCGCCCGAGCAGCTCAGCGGGACACGAAGCGGTCCTTGGACCGACGTGCACGCGATGGGGTTGATCATCACTGAGATGCTCACAGGCCAGGTGGCTTTCAACGCTGAGGACATGACCGGATTGTTTGTCCAAATCCTGGGTGAACGACGGCCCACACCTGCAAAAGTGGGCGTGGATGTGGGCCCTTGGGAGGCAGTGCTCGCCAAGGCCGTCGCGATCAAACCAGACGATCGGTTTCACAACGCGGCAGAGCTGCTCGCGGCGATGGAAGAGAATATTCCCTCGTCGGTGTCGGGTGTGGACGAGACTGGCGCGCGAGTTGTCGTGCCGAACTCTCCCACAACGATGAGGCAATCTGCAGTGCAGGTGCCGATCCCTTTGACCCATAGCAAGCCAGCCAAGTCCAACATGGGGTTGATTGTGGCGGTTGTCGGCGTGGCGCTGTTTCTTGGTGGTGGCGCTGTTGCATACAAGCTTCGTGGTGGTGACACGCCGAACTCAAACAACGGTGGCATCCACACCGCAACATCAACCGGCAATGGGACAACTGGCGTTGCGAACACCAATGGCAACACCGCGGGTGCGACCAACACCGGTACGGTCAACGCGAATGCGAACGGTACTGGGACCCCAAACTCCAACGGTACCAACGGAGCTGTAGGCACAAATACCCAGCAAAATTCAGTGCCAACCCCAAACACAGCAGGTGTCGCTGGCGCAAACCCTAGCAACGGGACTGCTGGCACAGCAGCAAACAATGGGACGCCCACAACGGGTCAAAACGTCGCGGGCGCAACAGACCCCGTTGGCCCCGCCTTGCGTCCCAACGGAACTCCCCGAGGCAATGGTCGTCCACGCAATGGTGTTGGCCCTCGCAACAACGGTGGCCCGCGCAATGGGAATGGGCGCGCTGGCAACGGTTCGTCGCACACTGGCTCTGGGACGGTTGTCGTTCCT
>JANNCG010001308.1:0-2336 GCA_031386385.1 Myxococcales bacterium | reverse complement strand
CTTTGCGCGAAGGCACGTGCGCGGAGGCTCGCCCTCTGCGCAGCCGCTCTTTGCGCAAAGGCACTTGCGCGGAGGCTAAGCCCTCAGCGCAGACGCTGCTTGCGCGAAGGCACTTCTGCGGAGGCTTGTTTTCAGCGCAGCCACAGCGACGAATGCTGACAATCTCTGTTGGCGCGCTCTTCTGCTGTGTGGCTTGCTCAACCCCCCGGTGGCCGACTTACTTGCTCTTGGTCTTCGCTGCTGGCTTGGCTGCTGGCTTGGCTGCTGCAGGCTTGGCTGCTGCAGTCTTCGCTGCTGGCTTCTCAACCGCTGCGGGCGCTGCTGCTGGCTTCTCTGCTGCTTTCGCTGCTTTTTTGGCGGCGATCTTTGCAGCGGTTGCAGCGACGCGCTTGTTGGCGCGCTCGACGCTGTTCACACGATCCATCAATCGTGGCGTTGGCCAGGTCGCGAAGTGGTTCTTGTAGTCGTTGTCTTTGCCACGGCCTTCAGCTGCAACAATGGCGTCGATGATTTGTGCGCGTGACGAGAAGCGCTCTTTGGCCTTGGTGAAGATGCTGAAAAGGCGGAGGAGCTTCTTGTTTGAGAGCGTCGACCAGCCCTTGTCATCGTTCATCTGGTCGATCCAAAGATCACCAGTGGCGATCGCTTTGACTTTTTCGATCAGCTCTTTTTTGGTGCCGTGTTGTTTGGCTACGGCATTGGGGCGCTTGGCGTTGAGTGTATTTGTCTTCGTCACGTTAAAGCTCTTTTCTAATAGATTACAGATCGCACTACGCGGTCCGTCGTTCGAGAGGGGCTCGGTGGGTATCACGAGGGTTGTGCTCAACGCAACGGGGATTTGCCGGGGCTGAACCTCGAACGTTTGGCTGAGGGCCTTGTTTTTCTCTCGGAGCTGGCCACATACCGGCGCAACTATGGACCTCGAACCGTCGTCAACCCAGCCAAATCAGGTCTATTTACGATGCGGGGTGCTCAACGAGTGATGGGCGCTCGTCGAACGCTCTCTGGCCACGGAACGATTGATCCCACCGCCCAGCACGCTGAGTACACTTTTCTCTGGCTCGGGACGACGTTGCGTCAGACCACAGTACGGGAGGACAATCGCGTCAAGGTGACCCAAAAGGGACCGGGTTTTGAAGGGACTCAGGCGTTGATACGGCAGCGTTAACTCGAAGTATTCAGGAGCCGAATAATCATGCGAACTTTTATTCTCACAACACTATTTCTGCTCACCACAGCCTGCGTAGATCCACAGTCGCCTCGGGTAAAGTTTATCTACAATGGTAGCCAAACCGGTAATGTTTGGGCCATTATGCGCACGCCGACTGCGTCTGGCGTCCAGGAACAAATGTGGGCATACGGGGATTCGATCAGCGTCATTCGTCACATATGGAGTGGTGAGCCTGTTGCCCTCAATGCTGATATTCGCATCGCTTGGTTTCGCAGTCAGCATGAGCGTGGCGCCCGACTTACTGCGTGGATTGATGTGGATGGAGATGACATGGACCGATGTCGTCGCCCGACTGGGTCGCCGAGCGACATGGGCCCCGGAGATCGTGTACTACCGACCTGCACACCGGAGCCCAATGATCCTGTGGGGATCACGCCGCTTCCTCCGTTCGAGGCGATCATTCCGCTGCTTGTGCGCGATCCTAACGGGTAGCGGAGGCGAGGGGGGACGGCCAGCGGTTAACAGTTTGCAGTAATAAAATCGACAAACCGTTTGCCCCAAAGCGGGCATCGCTCGGCGACGAGCTTTGGGTTGGTCGTCGCGATGAGCCGAAATACGTCGTCTTTTGTGCAACCGCCAGACGTCGTGTCTTTTGTTGCTCGCCGCAATATCTGTTCGACTTTATCTTTTGTTATCGCCTCAAAACCGGCGGTCGGGATTTTAGACCGATCAAAGTTTTTTCCGAAATAGTCGGCCAAACTTGATGGGTCAGTGAGCAGCCACGTCTCGGTGATGACGGTCATGAGATGCAATTGTTCATCTGTTGCGCTGTCGGGTTTAACCCAGTCATCGCCTCCACGACTCGCAACATGGATCCACGGCGAAGTCTCACTGACAAGCTCTTCACTGTCGACAAGTAGCACCGGGAGCGATTCTTCCTTGAGCCTCACGTGCAATTTGAATGACTTAAACGCCTGTCCGCGTCCGCCGCACGCGACGATTTTTGGATGGCGAGTCATAGGAATCTGGTTCAGAAACTTGGTAAATCCCTCGCGAAGACGCCCCTTTTCGCTGCTCGTTGTCCAGCCACCTTCCCTGTAGATCGTCATCGGAGGACCTTTGCTGGTCACCATCGTGTGCCTCCAAGTTTGCCGCTCATCCACAA
>JANNCG010001298.1:0-14595 GCA_031386385.1 Myxococcales bacterium | reverse complement strand
TCGCGCAGGCGCAGTCTGTATGGGCGCAGGACGCAGGCGTTGCGATCGCGCAGGATGGGGGCATCTCGGTTCAATCATCCGCGCAGGATGCTGGTGTTTTTGCTGACGCATCGCTTGTGAGTGCGGTGTCGACGCCCCCTGCAATCCTCCCCCTTGAAGGGCTGTCTGCGCTTGAGCTCGAGGCGCTCAAGCCCATCGCTCGCGGGGGAGTGGCGCTGTTAGTTCGCGATGGCAACAGCGGGATTCGCGCGCGAATCACCGTGATGGTGCACAGCCGTGCTGCGATGCCCACGGTTATGCGAGTGATCTCAAGGGTCGAAGAGTACGGCGAGATCATGGACGGTCTGCACGACATGGAGGTGACCTCACGTACGCGCAATCGGATAGGGTTTCACTTTTTTGTCGGGATGAGCGTGTTTGATGTCGAGACGTCAGCGGCGATTCACCTGCAATCTGCCCAGCGAGTGAATGGCCAGTTTTTGCGCAGCTCGCTTGGCCCCGGTGGCCTTCGCTGGGATCTGTACCCCGATGAGCAGGGGGGATCCTTCATTGCGTACTCGTCTTGGGGTGACCCTTCGCAGGGCAACTGGTTTTTGCGCACCATCGCGCGGATCGCGCCGTCGACGATTGCTGCGATGCAGGTGAGCTATGACACCGTTCTGGCGCTGTCGGCTTCACGGCGCGCAGAGCAGCTTGAGTCTCTGGCTACCGCGCGCAGACCCGCGCAGCGATTTGTTCCTGCTGGGACGCTTCATGTGCCGAGTGGGGCGTGGCTGTCGCTGACCGATCACGCGATGGTGGGTGGCGTTGTAATGAACGCAGCCGGCGTGATGAGTCAGTCCTTTGTCGCGATTCGAGCAGACAGCGCGCTCCCTGCCGTTGTGGCGCGCTTTCGTGATGTCCCCGGCTACCTTCGCGTGTGGAACCCCGCGCTCCGCTCGCTCAGCATCGTGAGTGACACCAACGGGCAGGTACGCTTTCGAAATACCGCTGAAACACCAGTGTTTCGCACCTCAGGCGAGCAAGTGCGAGTGATGGAAGAGAGCACCGAGGCAGGCGGCTCTGCCGTTTGCTACTGGCGTGGGGTGTCCGGTGACTACGAAAACGACGAGCAGCGCTTTGATATGCGCCCTCTCGCCGCTGGCGGTACCGTGGTGGTGCTCACCGGCGGTGCAGACGACAATCGTGTGGGATTTCTCTCGCGAAACATCATGGCGCGCGACGTGTGGATGACCCCCGGCTACTCTCTCGCGTGGAAGATGGTCTGGCTCGCTGCGGGGCTTAACGGGCTCTAACAATAATGATTGAGCTATATTATTGCTTTCGCTGATCGGCTTGAGTGTCTCGCCACCAGAGTGTTCCGGTCCATGCGTAGGCGAAGAAGCAGCCCGCACCAAAGAGCAAGATCTGCACAGATGGCCAGAGCGCGATGGCGATGGCGGAAGCGCCAAATACGATCCCCGAGCCGACTAAGCGACGGTCAAAGAGCAGCGCCGTCAAGATCCAGCCACCGGCGACCCACCACAAAAACTCGACCAACGCGGCGTGCAAGGTGAGCCCGAGATAATAGCTTAACACCCAGTGAGAGACCAAGCCGGTGCCCATCAGTGACGCGATGATCAGAAGGTTGCGACTGACTGAGTTGGTCCTTGTGGTACGCCACACGTAGATGCTCGCGATGGTGGCAAACAGTGCGTTTAAGCTGCACGAAAGGATCGCCTCGCGAAAGCCAAAAGGCCAGATTCTCGTGCGATCTAACGTGAAAGCGATCACGCTCGCGATGGGCCAAAACAGCGCAAATGCAAGCAGCGCACGCGCGCGACCGAACGCCCCCAGAGAGCCATCGGCATCGAGCCTAAACTCTTCGAGCTCTTTGAGCCGCAGCTCAAGACCACTGACCTTCGCGAGCGCTTGCTTCACCCTGTCACTCAACGCGGGATTGGGCTTCGGAAGCTGCACCAAGAGGCTGGCCGCGCCTTGGACATTTTTTCTTCGAAGCTCGTGATCAATCATCGCCTCGATCACACGTTGAAGCCCGTGACTTGCGCTCTCATTTTCGCTCCAAGCTTTGAGAGCCTCTGCATAGCCAAAGCGACACTCATAAAAGAGCTGCTGCACCGTCGCGCCAGAGTGCTCGCTATTTTTTGCGATCTCCGAGGGTCTGGACACCTCTCCAGCGGACTCTTGCGACAACATTTCAAGCAGGATATTCGCTCGTTGATCGGCTTCGTACGTAAGACTAAGCGAGTTGCGATGCTGCAAAAAATCTCGCACATCCCGCCGCAGCTCGTCCACGGATTCGTAGCGATCCTTGGTGTGGTACGCCATCGCGCGCGCACAAATCTTCGCCAACCCCTGCGGAACCGACCCCCCGTACGTCTGCTTGCGACACTCAAACGCGAGGACCAATTGCTCGATCACCGTCTTGGCTTCGTACGGTGCGTGCTCGGTGATCAGCTCGTGAAGAATCGCTCCGAGCAGAAAAATGTCCGTCCGTTGTGACAGACTGCTGGCGTTGACGGCCGCCATCTCGGGGGCCATGTATCTGGGAGTCCCTGCGAGAATCGTCGCTTCACGTGCGAGTGGAAGCACGGGGTCTTCGTTGAGTGACACCGCGAGACCCCAGTCGACAAGATACACTTCACCGTAGGTCCCGAGCATCACGTTGTCGGGCTTTAGGTCGCGGTGCAGGATCCCCTTTGAGTGCGCAAACTGCACCGCCTCGCACACGCGCGAGAACACCATGAGGTGAAACTCTAGCGTGTCATCGCGGTTTGTCTGAAAAAATGCTGGCAGTTTTGAGTGATCCCGCAACACATCGCTCCAAGGGACCCCGGCGATTCGGCGCATGACAAACAACGGCGCACCCGCCTCCGTTGTCCCCAGCAGATACACCGGAACAATATTGGGATGCTCTAGCCGACCGGCGACCAGGGCCTCGCGGAGCAAGCCTCCAACAGCATCGGGATCCAGCACCTCATCCCGAAGCACCTTCACCGCCACCTCACGCTGCAACGCCACCTGCTGCGCCGCGTGCACACGCCCCATCCCACCCTCGCCAATCACGCTCGTGATGCGCACGTCCGCGAGGTCAATCCCGTGATCTTCCATCCGCAACACGGGCAGTTTTGGGCCCTTCGCTCGGCTCTTTGGGTTGAGCGTGACGAGCGTCCCTTTTTGGTCCACCGCGATGTCCGAAGCGCTAAATCCAAGCGTCGCAAGGTAGGCTTCGTACTGATCGCGACCGTCCATATACTCCCCTAAGTATGAACGAAAATCCGCTCAATTGGCAGTGTTCTCTATCCGGGCCTGCTGCCCTTTGAGAGCTTACTGCCCTTTGAGGGCTTCTGAGCCGCCGATGATTTCCATCAGCTCTTTGGTGATCGCAGCCTGTCGAGCGCGGTTATAAACCAGCGTCAGCGAGCTGATCATCTCTTTCGCGTTGCGGGTCGCGTTGTCCATGGCCGTCATGCGTGCGCCGTGCTCTGAAGCGAGCGAATCGAGCATCGCACGATACAGAGATGTCTCGACGTACATAGGAAGAAGCCTCGCCAGAAGCGACTCTTTGTCCGGCTCGTACATGTACTCAGTGGATTGCGCATCGCTCTCTGCTGAGTGTTCAACCACCACAGGAAGCAACGTGTCGCAGCGCACAACCTGTGTCACCGCAGACTTAAACTCTGTGAACACAAGCTCCACTTGGTCTGTGTGATCGTCCACGTACTGGTCAATGATTTCACGGGCGATTTCAGGGGCTCGCTTGTCAGGTTTTTCAAAAGCACCGGTGTGATCCATGGCGATCTCTTCGCCACGTCGACGCAGGTGCTCACGGCCCTTACGGCCAATGGTGACAAACTTTACCTCTTCAAAACCCTGCTCTAAAAGCTCGCGCTTTCGTCGCTCAGCAGCGCGAATCGCGTTGGTGTTAAACGCGCCCGCGAGCCCACGATCACTCGTTAGCAAGATCACCAACGCGCGCTTTCGCTCAGCGTGAGCGAGCAGCAGTGGATGTCCTGGCTTCTCGGTGTCGTTGGGATCGACGGTCGCGGCGACGGCCTTCAGCACCTCGGTCACCTTCTTCGCGTAGGGGCGAAGCTCGACGATGCGCTGGGTCGCGCGCCGAAGCCTCGCCGCTGCGACGAGCTTCATGGCCTTCGTGATTTTTTGCGTATTTTTAACGCTTCCGATTCGACGACGAATCGCTTTCAACGACGCCATAGAATCCTCACTTCTCTACGCTAAATTGCTTGCCGAAATCTTCAAGCGCCGTGCGCAACTTGCCTTCAATCTCAGCCGTGAGTTCTTTTTTCTCACGAATGACCGTGAGGATCTTGGTCGAGTGCGCCTCCAAGAAGGGATACAGCTCGGTCTCATAACGGTTCAGTGCGCTGAGCGGAAACGCATCGAGGTAGCCCTGCGTTCCAGCATAAATCAGCGCGATCTGACGCTCGACTGGGATCGGCTTGTACTGTGGTTGCTTGAGAATCTCAGTCAACCGCTGACCGCGTGCGAGCTGGTTTTGTGTGGCTTTATCCAAGTCCGATGCGAACTGGGCGAAAGCTGCCATCTCGCGAAACTGTGCGAGGTCCAACCGAAGTGATCCTGCGACCTTCTTAATCTTCATCGCCTTGATCTGAGCGCTGCCTCCGACGCGAGACACCGAGAGACCGACGTTGACCGCGGGGCGTTGCCCTGAGTTAAACAAGTCCGTCTCAAGATAGATCTGCCCGTCGGTGATCGAGATCACGTTGGTGGGGATGTACGCAGACACGTCACCGGCTTGGGTCTCAATGATTGGAAGCGCTGTGAGCGATCCTCCATGACCGGCGAGCTTCTTCAGCTCATGGTCGCCACCAAGCTTCTCCATCGCGTGCTCGGCGTCGATCTTTCCGATCTCGCCCATGTACACTTTGCTATCCACGCCAGTGGTCGCGCTAGAGCCCTTGGTGACAATCACATAGTGATCCGCCATCTTGGCTGCGCGCTCAAGCAAACGTGAGTGGCAATAAAACACGTCGCCCGGATACGCCTCGCGTCCTGGTGGGCGGCGAAGCAACAAAGACAGCTGACGGTACGCCACAGCTTGCTTTGAAAGATCATCATACACAATCAGCGCATGTCGACCGGTGTCACGAAAGTACTCGGCCATGGTGACGCCAGAGTACGGAGCGATGTACTGCAGTGGAGCTGAGTCCACAGCGGTCGCAACGATCACCGTGGTGTACTCCATAGCGCCTTCTTCTTGGAGCTTGGCCACCACTTGCGCGACGGTGCTCTGCTTCTGTCCAATAGCGACGTAGAAGCAGTAAACGTTTTGACCCTTTTGGTTGATGATCGTGTCGAGCGCGACAGCGGTTTTGCCCGTCTGGCGATCGCCAATGATCAGCTCGCGTTGTCCGCGACCGATGGGAATCATCGCGTCGATCGACTTCAGGCCGGTCTGCAGAGGCTCGCGCACTCCCTGACGCTCAATGATACCTGGTGCCTTGATCTCAACGCGGCGGCGCTCGGTGGTGTTGAGCGGTCCTTTGCCGTCGATCGGAATCCCGAGCGCATTCAAAACGCGGCCACAGAGTGCCTCACCCACGGGAACGTCCGCAATGCGGCCCGTGCGCTTGACCGTGTCGCCTTCTTTGATGGCCTCTGGTGTCCCGAAGATCGCAACGCCGACGTTGTCCTCTTCAAGGTTGAGCACCATCCCTACGATGTCGCCAGGAAAGTCCAACAGCTCTCCAGCCATGGCTCCCGACAACCCATGCACGCGCGCGATACCATCACCGACGGATAACACCGTCCCGGTCTCGCTGACGTCCATCGTCTTTTCGTAGTTTTTAATCTGCTGCTTGATGATCTGAGAGATCTCTTCCGCTCTGAGCTGCATCGCATTCCTCTAAAAGTTCTGACTAACCAAAAAAAATCATCCACTCGCGTGGTGCTTAAACCTGTGATGTCACTGCGCCAGCAAAGACACACGCAGCTCTTGCAACCGCGTGACGATGCTGCCATCGAAAACTTTGTCACCAATCTGCACAACAACGCCGCCAATGAGCGCAGCGTCGACCTTGCGTGACAGCCGCACTTTGCGACCGGTCAACTTTTCAAGGGTGCTTGTGACCCTCTGGTACTGACTGTCACTCAACGCTGTTGCGCTGCGAACTTCTGCCTGGATTCTTCCAGACTTCTCGTCACTTAAACGTCCAAGTTCTTCGGCAATTTGCGGCAAAATATCAGCGCGTCGGTGATCCGAAATCAGCAGGATTGAGTTCTTTGTAAGCGTCGAGACGCCCATTCGGTCCACAATCGCGCGCATCACATTTTTGCGTGCTGTTGCGTCCACCATGGGGTTTGTCAGCGTTGAGGCCAACTCGAGATTGTCCGACACGATCGCACCGATGGCTTTGAAGTCTTCGGTGACCTTGTCGAGCTGGTTCTCTTCGTTCGCGAGCTCAAACACCGCGAGAGCATATCGCTTTGCGACTCCACTCATGACTTATGCTCTTCCTTGTTGGGTGAAGGCTTTCTCAAGTCCGTCCAAAAACGAATCTGCGAGTCGCGCTTGATCCTGTGCGCTGACCGCTTTTTTCACGGTCTCTTCTGCGCTCTTCATCGCCGACTCCACCGCGTCACGTGTCAGGTCGGTTCGCAGCGATCGAATCTCTTGCGCGATAAGCGCTTGGCCTTCGGTCTGCATCCGCTCTGCACGCGCGCGTGCTTCGTTGACAATGCGCTGGCCTTCGGTCTCGCCAGCTTTGACCACATCTTCGCGAAGCCGCGAAAACTCGGTCTCTGCCTGCTCGAGGCGGTCGCTGTACTCACGGTGCATCGACTCGGCCTCTGCGCGAAGTCGCTGAGCCTCTGCGATCTCTGCCTCAAGCGCTGCACGACGTGACGCAAGCGAGGGGTTGACCGAGCGCTTCACGGCGAAGATCAAAATCGCCGCGAGGAGCGCAAAGTTGATGAGCGACGCAATAAACGGTGGAGGGTTGGGTTTTTGCCCACCCGCGTGGTCCGAGCGAGTCCCGCCAAACGAGGTCCAGTTCACCTCTTCGGGACCATGGTGTGCGCTCTCTGCGCCATGCTCACCATGCTCACTCTGCCCACTCTGTTCGGTGTGCTCAGTGTGCTCATGCGTTGTGTGATTCTCGCCATGCTCTTGTGCGACAGCGGGGCTCGCAAAAGCCAACACCATAAACGAAGCCAGAACGAGCGAACGCTTTGTATTTGCGAACATCTTCACGGTCTTCATGAAGCCACCTCACGACCAAGAGCCTTGCTCGCGATATCTTTTGCCAACGCTGGGATCATGGTCTTCAACTCAGCGCTCAACTTCTCTCGCTCAACTTTGAGAGTCGCGCGTTGTGCGTCGATCGCCTCGGCGACCTTGTTGCGAGCCTCGCCAATGATTTCAGCTTCGCGCTTGAGTGACTCAGACCGAATCCGATCGCGCTCGGTGGCTGCGGCACTTCGAGCTGCTTTGAGCTTGGTCTCGTACTCTTCGCGCTTGACCTGGGCTTCGGCCTCAAGCCGCTTGGCCTCGTCACGCGAGCCGCCCATGCCACCTTCGCGTGCGGCGAAGAGCTTAATCATGGGCTCCCAGAGCAGTGGACGCAGCAGGACAAACAACACGAGCCAAAGCACAATGTTGACTACGAGTGTTCCGTCGAAGCTGATCAGCGGCCGCTCAGAGGCTACAGCGAAGAGCAGTTGCGTCATCGGGGGAGGGATCTCCTCAAAGAAGTAAAAAGAAGAAAAAACGAGCCGAACATAAAAACTCGACCAGTTTGGTGGCGACGAGCGAAGGCACCATGCCTTGTGTCTCGCGCGGCTTCTATCACCCTGGTTATTGTTGGGTCAACCAGCGTGCGCCGTCACATCCCTTTCTTAGGGTCTAACGGTTGATTTTGACCAGAGCGCAGAATTTTCGCGTCACGCGCTTACTGAACGCTAGCTTGTGGAGCCGTGGCGTGTGGCGCAGCAGCTCGAGCGCGGGTCTCGGCGTACGCGCGAAGGGCCTCAAAAGCGCGCCCAGTCCAGCGCAGATGCTGTCGCGTGAGGTACCCCGACGGCAGCGGAAACGACGGCAATCCCAAGATCTGCACAGCGACCCGCGTTCGGTTGGTGCCCACAATCGCGGAGGCCTCCAGTCGCACATCAAAGCGCTGCAGTGTTCCGTCGATGCGCTCACCTTCAACACGAAGCGAGTCGCTCGCTCGGGTGATTCGAAAGCGGGTGTGCACCCAAACCACGCCAAAGTTTTCGAGCAGCTCAGCGCGCAGATAAACTTCGGTCTCGTGCCGGCGACGACGAATGACCCGACTGTCTGCGATGCGCGGAAGAAATTGCCGATAGTTGCTGTAGTCCATCAGCACCGCGCTCATCACTGAAAACGGCGCATCAATCTCACCCACCACGAGGCCCGCTTGCACATCTGTGCCGGCGACCGCGACGGATCGGGCTTCATACGATGGCGCAGCTTGCGTCGCCGAAGTCGCAGGGTCAGCTTGTGCAGAGGCTGGCGCGTTGACCCCACTCAACGGGCCAACCGCGATGGGTGCACGAACCGTCCTGGTGTTTGCTGAGGGACTGTGACTGCGTGAGGGCGTTGCCCCAAACGTACGCACTTGATTGGGATACGAGTACACTGTGGATCCACAAGCCGTGAGATTGAAAGCGATCACTCCAATCATTGCGGCTGTGTGGTTGTGTCTCACGTTCATCACCAAATCCGTTGCGACTGTAGCGCAATAGGCACTCAAAGTAACGGCTCATTTTTCGCGATTCTAAAGTCACGCAAGCGCGCAATCGCACTGCAAAAGGTGCGCTGATCTTGTAGTTTGTGGGTCGATTACGCATGCGCAAAACCTTTCTCACTCGCTATTGGGCCCTCGTCTTTCTCGTTGGTGCAGGATGTACTCAAGAAATGGAGGTCGTCGCCGACGCACGTGCGGACGCCATTGGCTTGGCAGATCGCACAACAGATGTCGTGGATGTGTTGGCTGCGCTGGACGCCTCCGCGCCGATGGATGTCCCCACCGACCGTTGTGCGAATGTTCGCTGCAACAACGCTGGTGAAGTGTGTGTGAACGGAGTCTGCGCTCGCGACTGCCGAGTCAACAACGCGACCGCGTGTGCGATGGGCGAGGTGTGCGATTTTGTCGATGGGCTGTGCCGCGCGCCGAGCCAGTGCACCGTGTCCGGTACTTTTTCGCTGTGCAATGAAGGCCAGTTTTGCGGCCCAGGCACTGAATGCAACGGCGCTGGTCGCTGCGCGCCCGATGGCCGGTGTCAGTCGGTTGTCTGTGATGGGCAGCGTTGTTTTGGTGAGAACTGTCCGTGTATGCGCCCTGCTGCACGATGTCAGGTGGCGGCACTTGATCAGCTCAATCGCTCAGATTTTGTCGGCGCTCGCCCCATCAATAACGAGACTTTCGAAGGGATCATGGACCTGGAGTTTGACGACGTCTGCACAGCGTACGCAGTGACCACAATCAGTGGAACAGACATGCTTCGCCAGCTCACTCCCGATGGGACGCTCACGGCGACCCGAGGGGCGACCAACTTGGACATGGGAGAGGTCGCAGTGCTTCGAAACTTTCGAGGCACATTTGGGATGTCCCTTGGAGAGGTTGCGTTGACATACATTTGTATTGCCGGCTGCATTGGCGGTGGTCCGGATGCTCAGCAGGGCGTCGCCCGATTGGACCGAGCCAACGCGATGCGCCCGTTGCCCAACGTCGTTCAGTCGATGATTACGACCGGGATGGGCCCGTTTGCAAACCGAGCAACCGACGCAGGCCCGTTTGGTCTCACGTATGGCCAAGACGGCAATCTCTATGTGGGCAACCTTGACGCAAACGGCGAGTTTTATCGTGTCAATCTGTTGAATGCGATGCGGACTTTGGTCCATCGCTTCGACAGTCGCGTTCACGCGAGCGCCGTGTTTGACTCGGGACGTCTGTTGATCGCGCTTGAAAACCGTGAGATTTGGCTGCTCAATATCGCCGGAGCTGCGATGCCAGTCCGTTGGGCAACCATGCCGGGCCAGGTCACGAGCATGACGCGTGACCGGTTCACGGGGCGTGTGTACGCCGAGCTTCGCGGGATGCCAGAGCCGCAGATCGTCGAGATTAGCCCGGACGGAATGCGAACGACCGTGTTTCAGCGACCCTCACGTCTGGGTAGGATTGCGATCGCTCCGGACAACTTTTTGTACCACACAGCCACGTATCCCAACGTCCAGTGGAACAACGCCGCCGATCCACCCATGGTGCGCTACGCGCTTCCCGCGACACGCTGACACCATGTGAATCCGAAGGCCGTTACGCCCCGTTTGTTGAGCTACGCCGCAGCGTCAGCGTCAGCGGTTGGCATCAGCTTGCGTGACCAAAGCACCGAGTCCACGCGCTTGTTGTTTTGGATTAAGTGATCCGCAAGCAGACCGGTCTTCTTAAACCCTGCGGCGAGATAGACCGCACCAAGCAGCGTGTCTTGCACGGGTGCATACGCAAACGCGCTCGCGACTTCTCGCCCCTTGAGCTCATCGGCCATGTTGTTGAGCAACGAGATCATCAGCTTGGCGTCCATCTCGTTTGCGGGGCTTGCGCCGAGCTGAAGGTACGCGTTGCCGAAGCAGTCTTGCACCTCTGCGGCGACGAATTGTTCTTGTGCTTTCGCGTTTGGCCGAGGGTCACGACCCACCATGTGCACGCGTGTTCCGGTGCGACCGAAGCGATCATCGAGCGCGGGGGGAGCGCCTTTTTTGCCACGAAACGCATTTCGAAGTGCGTCCAGTTGGCGCTCATCCACCAGCTCAGTCTTCGCAGCCTTGAGCCCTGTGAGGTCGTCTTTGATCTTCTTCGCTTGATTGATGAGCTTCTCAGCTTTGCTCATGTCCGCGGTGGGCGCCACGGCATTGCCATCTTCGTCCACCATGGGTGGCGAGTGGATCAGGTGCCCCATCAAGTGCGCGTCCGAGCGCTTGTAGTACCCAGGAATCGACCCTTCGCGCGCATACCCAGCCTTCGCCCATCCGGTGCTCTCTTCGCGCTCAACAAGCGTGTAGACCCGCTCGATCCCCTCGCGGTGGGCGATGTTGTAGATCGCTGCTTGTTTCTGCGGAAAATTCCCCGCGAGAAAATCTACAATACGCGCGGATCTGTGGCGACGATTCACCACTAAACAGATGTACACCTGTGGATCGCGGTGATGGACCTCTTCAATAATGGGTTTATTGGCGAGCAGAGTTCGATCAACCATCGGACAACATCCTCTTACACTTAAATAACAAGCGCCCCTCTCCGGGCGGACGGCTTATAGTCACACCGACATGCGGGTGTCAAACCTAGATGGTCAGAGAATGGCCGTTTATGGACTAGAAAACACAGCTAACTACTTTAATTAGTTAGCTATTTAGGTAGATTAGCCTTTTTGCCGCAGCGTTGCAAAAGCGACGTTTCGCAGGTCAAAAAGGGGATCTAGTGTTTCAGTTCTGCAAGGCGCTCATCTCGCTGAGCGAAATATTAGCGCCTCTATTCAGCGGTCTTAACGACGCTCGGCGAGCGCGAGGTCGATCACGCGCTGAAACTCTGGAAACGGCTGTGCTCCACTGATGAAGCGTCCGTTGACAAAGCTTGCTGGGGTTCCAGCTTCTGCGCCTGAGGCCTCGAGGGCTGATGAATCCTCGCGGACTCCGGCTTCGTGCGTGTGGTTATCCAATGCAGCGCGGAAGCGCTCCATGTTCAAACCTTGAGCCTGTGCGGTGCGCTCCAAGAAAGCACGAGCACCTTCGCCGCCAAGCTCACTCTGGCCTGCGAAGATCGCGTCGTGGAAGCGCCAGTACCCTGCGTTGCCTTGCTGTGCAAACGCTTCACGTGCTGCACACGCTGCTGGCATTGCGCCTGGGTGAAAGGGCAGCGGAAAGTCACGCCAAACGATCTTGACGCGGTCGCCGTAGGTCTGCACAACTTGGTCCAGTGAAGGATTGACGCGGGTGCAGAATGGGCACTGGTAGTCGCTGAAGTGCTCGATCACAACACGAGCATTTGCGCCGCCACGGAATGGTGCGCGGGTGTTTGGGCGAATCGTGTAGATACGGTTCGGGTTTGGAGCCTCGGGCTGTGCCGCTGCTTGGCCACCAGGAGCGGTGGGGTTGTTCTGGTACACCGGTGCGGTTGCGCCGTTGCCAGTGAGCTCTTCGTACACGCGAGCACGTGGGGTGCCTGAAGCAACCTTTGCACGAGCTTCGGTCAACGCAGTTTCGACCGCTGCGGTGAAGCGCTCAAGAGGCTGAGCACCGACGAGACGACGACCGTTGATGAAGAAGTGCGGGGTGCCGTTGGCGGCGATGCTTGTTCCGAGGGCCTTGTCCGCTTCGATCACCGGTTGGTGAGTGTGGCGGTCAAGTGCTGCGCGGAAGCGGTCCATGTTCAAACCAAGCTCTGTTGCGATACGCTCGAGGTTTGGGCGATCAAGAGCGTCTGCTGCACGGTCTGGTGCGAACAAACGATCGTGATAGCGCCAAAATCCACTGGCGCCTTGCTGTGCAAATGCTTCTTGTGAAGCTTCAGACGCAGGGCCGGCTTTCTGGTGAAACGGCAACGGGGTGTGCTTCCAAACGAAGCGGATGTCGCGGCCGAAGTGCTCACGCAGTGATGCGAGAGTTGGCTCTACACGCGAGCAGAATGGGCACTCGAAGTCCGAGAAGACAACGACCGTGACCAATGCATCAGCTGCGCCCAACACAGGAGAGGTCCCAACCGGAACCTTGTAAACCGTGTTTGGATCGAGCTCTTGTCGTGGTGCTTGTGGTTGTTGTGGTGTTGGGCGTTGTGGCTCTTCTGGAGCTGCAACGGGGCTGTCCACCATCTGAGCGTACACGCGGTTGCGTGGGGTGACGGTCTCTGCGCGGGCCAAAACTTGGTCGATCACTGCGGTAAAGCGCTCGAGGGGCTGTGCGCCGACGAGGTTTGTCCCGTTGATGAAGAAGTTTGGGGTCCCGGAGGCGTTGAGACGCTCTGCGAGGGCCTTGTCGGCTGCCACTGCTGCGGCGACTTCGGGCGAGTTCATGTCAGCGCGGAAGCGCGTGATGTCGCAGCCAATTTCGGTGGCCCAACGCTCGAAGTTTGGCTGGGTCAGCTCGCGCTGATTCTGAAACATCAGGCGATGCATTTCCCAGAATTTGCCTTGCTTGTTTGCTGCCAAAGAAGCGCGAGCTGCGGGCTCTGCGTTGTTGTGAAAGGGAAGGGGTGCGTTTTTCCAAACAACACGGACCTTGTTGCCGTAGCGCTCGCGCACCTGGCGGATGGTCTCTTCTACTCGTGAGCAGAATGGACACTCAAAATCGCTGAACTCGATGATCGTGACCAGCGCGCTGTTGGGTCCGTGGACCGGTGAATTACCTACCGGAATGCGCGTCGAGTCTTCCTGACGAACGCCTCCGGTGCTGTCCTCTGCCGCGGCCGAAGCTTGTGTGCCTTCGGTTCCGGTCCACTTTCCACCGGCTACGATGCCGATGAAAAAGCCGAACACTGCGGCAAGGATGATCGAAATAGATGCTGCTCCCTTGCTCATGTTGTCTCCGTTTTTTGTTTAGTATTCAATGGATTAGAAAGTTCTGTGTGAAACTTGTGGGGGTGTGTTCGCAGATTCTGTCTGGGCGGTGTGAACCGGGCAGACAGTCGCGAGTAGTGCAGCGTCCCAGCGATGGTCTCGTTGGTCTCGGTGCAGGCTCGTTGGGTCAAAGCTCATCTGCGAGCGAACTTTAGCGCTGAAGGGTCCAGCGCTCGTTCAATACCAGTCACGTCTTCTTCTCCGCAGTGCCGACGCTCAAACTAACAGACGTTAGCCACGTGGCAGGACGAAGAATGCCGTGCTGGGTACACTAAGCAGCGGGCGGTCGCCAGGGATTAAGCGCATGAGATGAGCTTGGCCCTGCATGGATCGCCGCGTTGCCAAAAGCCTGAACATTTGCGTTCAAGCAGTGAATTTGCTCGTAGGTAGCGAGACTTAGGGTGGGCACCAGCATCACTGCGTCGTTGATTAAGTTGGACGAGTGACTGGGCTCAGGAGTGGACTGCGGTGCGGTCGTATTGCTGTGGTCCCTGACGGACCGGGGCGAGGCGCACTGCTTTAAAGTGATGTGGACACGGACGGACCGAGGGTTCAACGCCAAGAGTCTGGCGGTCCCGAGGCGCACCGCGGTGTGTGCGGCGAGTGTCCGAAGCGGACGAGGATCTCGAAGCTCGTGGGAGGTGAGGGTTCGGGGATCAGCGAGACGCGCCGCCTCCCGTGCCACCACGTCGAAGGAGAGCGAGATGGGATCCTCCACACAGCGCGCCATGGGGCTCGGACCGCGAGGGGTCCTGGGCAAAAGCGACTGTGTCATGCTCCCCGCCATAGCCGAAGGCGTCGCTAAAAGAGCGATGAGCGCAACGGTAAGGGCGGCTAAGAGTGAGCGCATGGGGAAGCAAGGCGGAGCATACTCCGCTTTTTGGGGTTGGCAAGTACGTCGTGAAGGGGGGCTCTCGCGATGAGGGCTTAGCGATGAGGGCTTGGCGCGATGAGGGCAAGCCTCCTCGCATTTGCCCTCGCGCAAAG
>JANNCG010001280.1:0-2544 GCA_031386385.1 Myxococcales bacterium | reverse complement strand
ACACATAAAGCGCTACGTTCAACAGCAAGAAGGCGCTCCCGCCTAGCCATCCGCAGGGCCGTTTCCTCCCCGGACACCACTTCCGTTAATGTCCGGGGTATCCACAGCTGTGCTGAACCAAAAAGGTACGTTTTGATGAATGGCCTTGGTTGGGGCGGGCTTGAGCTTCGCATCGGCAACGATCGAATGATCAACGCGGCGTCACCTCGATCGTCAAAGACGTTGGGACCCAACGACTGGCTGCTCACAACGTTTGCGTCTGACGATGTGCTGTTTTGGCAATACCATCAGTTGCTATCGCAGTGCATTCCCAGCGCGACCAGCCACATCGTCCGTTACGACGGTGCCGTGCAATTTGAGTGGTTGGTGCATATGCTCTCGAAAAGGGGAGCGATGATTTTGCGTCATGGGAGCCTTGTGCAAATCGACTGGTTTCTCGCCGGTTTGTTTGATGGCAGTCGGCTTACAGACTCCAGATTTGCGAGCGGCCAAAGAGCTTGGGATGCCTATGCTGCGTGGCTGAACGCGGGCGAGGATCAGCACTTGCCTTGGTACCGTCGTTTGCTCACTCGTTCAGACGACGCGACTGCTGTCGCAAACTTGAAAGAACAGTTCGCAGAGAGCCAACGCTTTCGCGAGACCGGATAGGGCTACAGCGCTGTTACGTAGCGATCGAATCCCTGTTGTAGCGACTAATCTCCGATCACAGCCCCCCGCGCTCACCCGCTACCGCGCAATAGGCTCGCGTGCGGGGCGGATAGGCACCGGGTTGCGCCCACTGGCCTCGCCCTCTGGCCTCCGCACCACACCGGGCACACCACCCGGCTCAAACGCCGGCATCCCGCCCAAATCCGTCGCGGGAATCCTCAACCGGTCCACCCGCTCTGGGTGCTCTTCAATATGGTGCCGCGCACGCAGCTCGCCCAACATCCGCTGCTCTCGCTCTCGTCGCCTTGTGTGCACGATGGCCGAAATAATCGAAGCGCGCACACCAGGGTCTTCGATTGAACGTGAGAGTGCGGGGCGAATCCCAGTCAAAACAGCCACGGCCCACTTCGAGTTGGCGCACTGGATTGGCTCAGACACATCCAACTCTCGCGCGAGGGTGTACACCGCGCGAGACACCGCAGGGTCCACCGTGGTCACTCCGGCGTCGCTGCCGGCGACCGCTGGCGTCCCAGCATCCGAGCGCGAAGGGCTCGTCCCAGTGGTTGTATGCGTGGCTCTAAAATAGAAAAAATCTCCGCGGTTCTCTGCGGACGCGGTGTCCACTGAGCGGGTGTGCGCGAGCTCTTGAATCGTGCGCAGGTTGCCACGTGCCGCACGTGTGAGTCGCAAGACATCATCCGCTGCCGCGCGGTCATTGAGAAAGATCACCGTCGCTCGTCGCTGCTCGTCCTGCACCCAATCACCGACGTGCTGTTGATAAAAAGTGCGAACGTCCGCTTCGCTCACTCCCGCCGCGGTGATGGACTCAACGAGCTCTACTTGCTGCAATCGCTGAGCTAAAATCCTACGAATCTGATTGGCCACCTCGGGATCTCGCTCGACGTGACGACGCTCGGCCTCACGCGCAAGAACGATGGTGTCCACCATGTTTTGCAGATACTCACGCTGACGGTTCACATCGGTGTAGGTCTGCCTAACGGGCGCAGGGGCTTGATTGAGCGTGTCTTCAAACTCACCCACGGTGATGGTCGTCTCGCCCACACGGGCGAGCACGGTGGCTCTTCTCGCAGTATCGGCTGCGGTGCGTCCAGCATCGGCGACGGTCGCTGCACCAGCGTCACGGGTCTGTGCCTGTGCGCCCACCCAAGAGAAAAGCACTGTGCTGAACAGGGCACTGACAGTAAGCGATCGTTTGACTTTTGCGTTCACGGTATTGAGCGAGAAGTGTGCTCAGGCAACCGTTGTTGAGTCAAGAGGCAGCGGTGATCGACAGAGGGATCACTTCTTCTTGAGACGAATTTGGACCAATTGTTCTTGCGGGTCTTTTTTCGACTTAGACTCAAGTGAGAGGACTCCGCGCGGGCAGACCTCGGCGCACATTCCACAGCCCACGCAGCTTGCGCGTGTGAAGCTCTTGTTGTCTTGCGCGTAGCTGCGAACATCGATCCCCATCTCGCAGTATTTGCTGCACATCCCGCAGGAGATACACATGTCCTCTTTCACTTTGATGCGAAAGCGACCCGCGCGCTGAAAGATCCCGAGGACCGCGGCCATGGGGCAGAAGTAGCGGCACCAGACGCGGGTTCCGCCTAAGGGGTAGGCCGCGACGCCGACGATGCCAGAGAGCAACGCGCTGACAATCAGCCCATAATTCTCACGAAACTTCTCAGCGTAGTGATCGAGTTGTCCGTGCGATCCCTGCACAAAAGCGCTCGCAAACACCAGCACAGTGGTGAGCAAACACAAGACCAACGTGCTGTAGATAGAGATCTTCTCAAACCGCCAAGCACGCTCGGACTTGTCGCTCAGCTCGCGCCATGGCTCACCCGCAGTGTTGGCTAGACCGCCGCACCCACACACCCACGAGCAGTACCA
>JANNCG010001276.1:0-3938 GCA_031386385.1 Myxococcales bacterium | reverse complement strand
ACACATAAAGCGCTACGTTCAACAGCAAGAAGGCGCTCCCGCCTAGCCATCCGCAGGGCCGTTTCCTCCCCGGACACCACTTCCGTTAATGTCCGGGGTATCCACAGCTGTGCTGAACCAAAAAGGTACGTTTTGATGAATTTTCGTGCGCAGACCGAACTGATCTCTGCCGTCTTGGCGCTCTCTATTGTTGTGGCGGTGTTGCTCCGCGAAAAAAAGCGTCGCTTGCACTGGCTCTTCGCGGGCTTTGCCGGGACGGTGAGTCTCTGGTTTGCTGCGCAGTTTTTGAGAGATTTGTTTCCGCAGGTGGCGCTGTGGTCGCACTTGGCCGCGGTGGCTTTGGTGCTTTTGCCGCAGGCCGGCGTACGCTCGCTGCGGGCGTTTTTGGGCGAGAGTTCGACACACCCCAAGCCGCTTTACACCTGGGCGACAGTGCTGGGCGTCGCGATGATGGGGGTGGCGCTGTCACCGTTTCATCGGTTTACTTTAGCGCGCGCGGCGTTGTCGGCGTACGTGGTGGGTCTTTTTGTCGCCATGGTGGTCTCTTTTTTGAGCATCGCGCAGACCGAGAAGTCCCGAGTTGAGCGACAGCGCGTGGTGTACCTGGCAGGCGTTGGAGCCGCAACAACCGTGGTTTTTCTCACGGATTTGCTCCCTTTCGCGGGCCTTGATGTGGGCCCAGTCGGGAGCACTTTGGTGCTCGTCGTGCTGTTTATGCTCTCGCAGGCGATGCAGAAATCTCGCTTGGTGGATCTCTATGAGCTCACCGCGCAATTGGTGGTGCTTACGGCGCTGGCCTTCTTGATCGCCGGTGTGTACTACTTGCTCGTGGACTGGGCTCGTGGGCGAGCGCCGTACGTGCTCAACGCGATCGTGGCGTCGTTGGTGATATTGATTCCGCTCGATGGGCTTCGCCGAAAGACCGAAGAGCAAGTGGCTCGATTTTTCTTTCGCGAGCGCTTTGATCTCGAGAGCACCATCGCGAGCCTTCGAACGCAACTGCAGCATGTGTTAGAGCTTGATGATCTGCGGCGTGTTTTGATTGATGGGCTGGCAAAATCCAGACGAATCACCAATGCCTCGTTGTACTTTACCGACCCCGAGCGTCGGGGGTTAGACCGCTTTGCCGTACTGGGACCGGCGCAAGACGACCGCATTGAGCTCGCCTCATCTCGTCTGCTGATTGATCGCCTTCAGCGGGACGGAACCGTCGTGGTCGAGCAGCTTGAGCGAGACGCAACAGACGCACGCGAGCGGGGCGAAATTCGCGAGGCCGTAGAGCACGACGAGGCAGCATCCATGGTGCGCCGGATGAAGGCATCTGTCGCGATCGTGATCGGTGTGGGAGCCAACTCTCTTGAAGGAATATTGTTTTTAGGTGATGAAAGAATTGCCGAACCGTTCTCCGCAGAAGAAGTGCAAATACTCAGAGAAATTGCAGCACACATCTCGCTCGTGCTTGAGAACAGCCAGGGGCACCAGCGCATCACTGAGCGAGATCGCTTGGCCGCCATGGGTGAGATGGCCGCTGGGCTCGCGCACGAGATTCGCAACCCCCTCGGGAGCATCAAAGCAGCCGTGCAATTGTTGCAACCGGACGCAAAACCGGGGACCACTGAGCATGAGTACCTCGGAATTATTGCCGAAGAGGTCGATCGCTTGGATCGCGTGGTGCGGAGCTTTTTGGACTACGCGCGACCTGGTCAGGGCGACGCTGAGCTGGTGGATGTGCGCGAATCGGTGAGCAAGACGATTCGCTTTATTCGGCAGGATTTGCCCGCGGATGTGCTGCTCGAGATGCAGTGTGATGAGCAGGTTCCGCAGGTGAGGATTGATCCAGCGCACTTGCGTCAGGTGGTGCTCAACATGGTGCGCAACGCGGTTGAAGCCATGGACGGAAAGGGAAAAATCACCGTCGTTGTACAACGCAAAACCGGGTCCGTGGCGATGGCCGAGATCGTCTTGCGCGACAGCGGTCCTGGGATCGCGAAGAGCTTGGTGCCGAAGTTGTTCACGCCGTTTGTGACGACCAAAGCGCAGGGGACAGGGCTTGGGCTTGCGATTTCACAGCGATTGATCGCTGGTGCCGGTGGCCGCATTGAGCTACGCACGCAATCTGGCCGAGGGACCACGTTCGTCATCGCCCTTCCGGGCGCCGAGCTTGAGCGCGTTCGAGAGGGTACCCCATCGCTCATTCCACCCTCACCCGTTGCCCACCGATAACGGACCCGACGAACGAAAACGCTAGAGCCAGTACCCCATTCGAGCGCCGATTAATGCAATGGGCCACGTCGGGTTTGCGATCGTCGCGCCCAGCGTGAGGTACGGCTCAATCAACATCCCACGCCTAGAGACAAACGTGACGTGCATATCGACGTCGAGTGCATGAATAATCCCTGCATTCGATCCGAGCGGCTGCGCAATCATGCCATATCCAGCACGTACACCAAGCGCCGTTCGCTCACCGATCTGCCCCACATACCCCATGCGAAGTCCAGGCTGAATTTGCAGTGGTGCGCTGTTGTTGGTAGGCACCCACGACAGACCTAAACTAGGGTCGAGTAAAAAGTGATTGAACACCATGCGAAAGGTGACCGCAGTGCTAATCCCCGCGATGTTGTCCGATGAGGTCCCTTGAGGCGAAGCGACGCCAAAGCCCGCAGTGCCCATCAGCACATTGCTTCGGCGGATGTAGTCTACAACGCTCGCGACTGGCATCATCTCGACAGCGGGCGCCGCTTCGCTCGCACAGGGAGCAGTGGCGGGCTCATCCTCGTCCGGAGCATCTACGATAGGCTGTGAATTTGCTGATCGATTGGCATTTTGTGTAGTCGTCGGCGAGGTGCCTCCTGCGGACGGTGTGCTCACCGGAACAGGCGCGGTGATGTCCATCGGGGCCTCCACCAACAACGTCGCTGGGGTCACTGGCGGACTCGTTGCGGCTCCCGCGGTCACACCCTGCGCTGCACCGGACTGAGCGGTTCCAGTTGCATCGGTTGTTGGTGTGATGGACTCAACGGGGGCGACCGGCCGACGCGGTGCTACAGGACGCCTCGCTTGGGCCATCGCATCGATAGAGAGAGACTGCACAGAAGCGAGCGCACAGAGCGCGAGAGTCCAAGTGAGTTTCATACAGATAGGCGAACTATAAAGAGTTCAGAGCGCTCTGACTACAGCCTCATGTGGGTTTTTGCGACGTCGACTCTCGAGCAACCCGCAGCCCATGATTGCTCACGAGCGGGCGATTGAGCAGACGATTGAGCGGGCTTACCGCACGATAAACGGATCTTGGTCCGAAGCGCTCATCAGCACATCGACAGAATCAAGCGCCAATCGAATGCGCTCTTTCAAAAACGAGAGCATCATCCGCTCTGAGTTTGAGTGCAGTGTCATCACGACCGAAGTGTTCGCTTTGACCGCTCGAAGCGCATCGTGGTGCCGCATCTCACCCAAGACAAAAAGGTCAACTCTTGCTCGCAGTGCATCGCCGAGCAATTCTCCAGTGGCACCGGCTCCAACCGCGGCGGTCTTTACGACGCGATCAAGGGGTCCTGCGACGATCAAGTGCTTCACAGCTAGCGCCACTTTCAACCGATCGACCACCTCGGACAACGGAGCAGGCTCATCAAGCGGACCGATACGACCAAACCCCTTGTGCTCTGGCTCGCCGTGCAACCGAACAATGTCATAAGCCGGCGTTTCGTAGGTGTGTGCAGCTCGCATAGCGCTTAACACTTTGTCCAGAAGCTTGAGTGAGACGAGCGTTTCGACGCGGATTTCACTGACCATCTCGCGTCGACCGGCTTGGCCCACCGACGGGTTGCTCTCGCTTGGGTCACCAAAAAACGTGCCCTCGCCCGGCGTCCGAAATGAGCACTCTTTGTAGTGCCCAATCTTGCCGGCCCCTGCGGCAAACATCGCCTCTGCCACCTTTTCAA
>JANNCG010001269.1:0-2105 GCA_031386385.1 Myxococcales bacterium | reverse complement strand
AGTGTTTTTGGCGGGATTGAGTGGTCTGTCGACAACCAAACTATCCGTCTTCGCAGCAGTACCCCCACCGGTTCGACCGCAGCCGTCGCCCAGTGCATGATGCGCTATGGCGACTCGATTCGACGTTGGGCCGATCGACAGAACATTTCACGTGCGTCGCTGTTGGCCACCGCGATCACCGAGTCGGGTTGCACCAATCCAGCGGGCTCGAGTGATGGACTCTCGTCGGGTCCTACGCAAGTGACCGCCTCGACGTGCGCTGCGGTGATGGGGCTTTCGCAATCCACCTGCCGCACACGGATGCACACGAACCCAGATTTTTCGTTCGAAGTGGGCGCCCGCTACATCAGCAGCAGCTATCAGCTCAATCAACATCACAACGATCCACCGAAGCTCGCAGCGGCCTACAACGCTGGGTCCATCCGCAGAAGCAGCGCCAATCGTTGGCGGATGGTCGTGACCGGCAACCACATTGATCGCTTCGTGAGCGCCTACAACGCCTATCGCGTGTGGGAGAGCACCGCTGGCAATCGATCAGAATTTCGCTTCACCGATGCGGTATTTAACGGCGAAGCAGTCTCTTCACAGGCAGCCCTACCAGCACAACCCGCTGCTGGACAGACGGTGTTCGTCGGCAATTGGGCAGCGCGTGACGGACATTTTGTGACGTACATGGGCGGTCGCTGGGAAGCGCTTAGCGAGTAAGCTCTGTCGCGAAAGTCAGCATCCCCATCGGGTCATGCGACAAACACCTTGCATGCACCGCACGTCAAACTCGGCGTCGTGACAGGGTCTCACCGGGTGGTTGAAGCGACGCGGGCGCACCGACGACGAAACAACAACTCTTCGTTGAGGGTCCCACGAGCAGTCCCGCCATGATCGACAGCGGACCTCTTGAGGTGGCGGCGCGATGGGGGCAATGGCGCAGGTCGAGTTGAGACACACACACCGGCCAGGCGCCGGCGCAGACTCGGTGCAAGCGATGTCGTGCGGGACGGAGACATAGGGGACACACGCAGTCGGAAAGCATGGATTATTCCACACGCAGTCGACATCCGCGCGGCACGTCGCTGAGGGGGATCCCGAGGCATCCGGCACTCGCGCTGCGGCGTCGGGAGAAAGGGCACGCACGCCTGCGTCGTTTGAGCGCACAGGGGTCTGTGCTTGCGCAGAATGACAACCGAACGACGACCCCATCAGCAACAGAACGATCAGCGATCGCAGCAGACCAACGGCATCGTTCGTTTTTAACAGCATGGGACTTTGCAAATGATACCTCGCGTTGCATACATCGGGCTAACAAACGATGACAACCCAACATACGCTCACCATCTTCACCGACTTCATCTGACCGTGGTGCTACCTCAGTACAGTTCGTACTGAACGACTGGTCCGTGAATACAATCTCAACGTCGAGTATCTGCATTTTCCGCTGCACACTTCGTTGCCAACAGCTGGGATTTCGCTAGCAAAGTTGTTTAAGACAACCCCCGCTGCGATCAGTCCGATGCAGGCTCAGATGGCGCAAAGGATGAAGGACGAGGGGCTCGAGTACAACTCTCGCGAGCTTGTGTGCAACACTCGCCGTGCGCAAGAGCTGTCCCTGTGGGCGCGTAGCAAAGATGTGTCGCTCGTCAACGCTCTGTACCGAGCGAATTTTGTCGACGGCAAGGATCTGTACGATCTTGAGACGCTCGTGAAGATCGCGGCGGACAATGGGTTGGATCCCTCAGAGGCGCGCAGGGCTATTGAGGATGGGGTCATGAGCGCTGCGCTTGATGCTGAGTGGCGGCAGGCCCGAGAGAGCGGGGTGTCTGCTGTCCCGACGTTTGCGATTGGCGACAATGGTGTGGTGGGAGCGCAACCGTATGCCGCTTTGGCGCGACTCGCAGAGCTGAGTGGCGTGCCCAAGCGGAGCTAGTTAGAGCAGGTTCAGCAGACATTTGTGACAGCGCTCGAGCGGATTCCTGGCAATTTCTAGGGCAATGTTGGTGGCGATGTCACAAGCTGAACCTGAACGCGCTATAGGTTGAGCGGCTAGCTCTCGGGCCAAGGGGCGCGGAGGACTTAGCCTCCTCGCAAGTGCCTTCGCGAAGCGCTCAGGG
>JANNCG010001265.1:0-4834 GCA_031386385.1 Myxococcales bacterium | reverse complement strand
CGTCTGCAACACCGTTGCAGTTGTTGTCCAGCCCGTCGCACACTTCGGCGCTCGGTCCACGACCCGAACAAGCGCCATAAACGCCCATCCCGTTGCCAGGAGCAGCTTGCGGTTGGCACACTTCGGTGCCCGCAACACACTCGCCAAGCGTCACGCCACACGAGCGAGAGATCCCGCCTTCATCCACCTGACCGTTGCAGTCGTTGTCTCGTCCGTCACACACTTCTGCGCTCGGAACACAACCAGGAATGCAAAATGGCTGACCGTTGCAGTCTGGATCTGCGCAGTCAACCGCTCCATCACAATCGTTGTCCACGTTGTCGCGACACGCAGCGGCTGTATTTTCAGCCACGATGGCTGGCGGCACTGCGTTGCAGACCGCTTGTGTGCGATCGGCGACGTTGCACACAATGGTCCCGGCGGCCGTGCAAGCGCGGTTGTTCACCGTGCATGCCGCGCCAAGGTTAAACCCTTCGTCTACAAGTCCGTTGCAGTTGTCGTCGACCCCGTTGCAGAGCTCAATGAGCTGTGAATTTGCTACGATTGTGTTAATCGCACTGCTGATCGATGCTTCATTTGTCGCGAGAAATCCGGTCCCGGTCCCACCAGCTGCAGCGATGGTGTTGAGCGATGCGACAGTTGCGCCACCGCCCAAGCCGATCACGTAGGTACGAGTGCGAAAGGCGTTTTGTTCGCCTGGGTCATAACAATCGCCGTCGTTGTTGGCATCGTTGTTGAACTCGCCAGCATCGATCGTGTCACCGTCGCCGTTCAAATCCACGCGCAGACAACCAATGTTTCGCGCGTTGATCGCAGCGCCGATGGGACTCGTTGAGTTAGCGCAGCCATTGCCGCAACACTCTTCGCCGTCGGTCAGCAAGATGATGTTCACCGGACGACACCGTCCGTACGGGTCCGGAAGCCCTGTGCCGTTAAAGTTCACGTACGGTGATGGCTGCGCTGCGCCATTCAAGTTGCGAAGGTAGTTCGCTGCGTGTCGCAGAGACCCAGCAAGAGGCGTGAACCGAGTAGGCCCCAGCTCGTCCCAGTTTGTGAGGTCGTACGGAAAAGCCGGTGCGCCCTGCAGTGGCCCGGGAATATACCGAAGATCTGGACCACCCACGCCGCCAGGCATCGGAAAGTTATTGCAGCCCGTAATCGCGCCGTCGCCCCAAGCGCGTAGGTTGTTTTGCAGCCCCTCGCGAATGTTCACCCACACCGTCCCTCCGTCATTGCAGCCATAAAACGGAAACGGAAACCCGCCGTTCGCGCCCGGATTTCCGTTCGCCGGGATCGCCCCCGGAAAAGCGTACTGACACGCGCTTGCGCCGCAGCCGTTTGTGGGTCCGGCGCGCAAAAACGGCGACGCCGCATTGCAGGTCAATCCGTATGTTTGCATTCCCCAAATTCCGTCACCTACGCTGTCGGCGAGATTTCGCACAACGCACGCGGCAACGCTGGCGCGACTTTCGTCGTAGCCACAAGAGTTCGCTCCAGCGTCCATGGCTCGCATGGACCCTGAGCTGTCAACGATGAGCAAAAACTCTGGCTTTACAATCGTCGAGACCTGCGCTTGCGCAGAGACACTCAACGCCGAAACAGCCAACGCTGCGAGCAAAGGGAGGGCACACCGAGAATTCACAAAGGACATAAACAAAAGACTCCGGTACTTCGACTTATACGACAAATTCAATCAATCGCGCACTCGCAAACCTTGCGGAGTGGCCGCAATCTTTGGCTCTGGGACGTGCAGCTCGCCGACCGGATCGGCGCAGTAAAATGGCGCATAAAGTCCTGCGGGTCGGTGGTTTCCCGACTCCTTCATGCCGCCAAAGGGCAGCCGGGAAGAGCTCCCTACGGTCCCGCGGTTCCAGTTCACCAGGCCAGCTTCGAGGTCATCGGCGATGGCGCGAAAACGAGCCTTGTCCCTTGTGAACACCGCCGCAGCGAGCGCAAAACGGCTCTGGTTGGCGCGCTCAACCATCTCTTGGTCCGAGTCGCACGTCTGCACTACCAACAGAGGAGAGAACCACTCGCGATCTCCCAGCTCATTTCGAAAAGCCTCATCGCGAAGTTTGTACAACCCCGGTCGAAGATAGTACCCCTCCACCCCTTCGGGGCTGTGCACGAGCTGTTTTCGCTGCGCAACAATCGGGTCGCAGTGTTGCTCAAGCTCGTGGGCCCAAGCTAACGCCTGAGTCATCGCCGAGTCACTCACCACCGGCCCCAAAAACGTCTCTGGCCCATCGGGCGTCCCGACCACGGTCTCGCGGGCAGTATACTCAAGCCGCTCTAAGAGCGCGCTCTCCACAGATCGATGCACAAACACCCGGCGCGCAGCCGTGCATCGCTGGCCGGCCGTCACGTACGCAGCAAACGCAATTTCACGCACGGCATACGCTAAGTCCGCGTCGTTGAGGACGAGGATTGCGTTGTTGCCGCCCATCTCTAGCGCTACCATTCTACCTGGAAAATCACTGCTCGTTCGCAAAATATGGCGCCCCACATGGGTGCTCCCCGTGAACATGATCCCATCCACTTTGGGGTTCTCTAGAAGCGCCTGCCCCACAGGCCCCGCGCCCTGAACCATATTAAAAACGCCCGGCTCAAATCCCGCTTCGTCAAAGCACTCGGCCATCAACTCGGCGACTGCAGGCGCACGTTCGCTGGGTTTATAGACCACGGTGTTGCCCGCTAAAAGCGCCGGAACAATATGCCCATTCGCCAAGTGCGCAGGAAAGTTAAACGGCCCCAACACCGCGCACACACCAATGGGTCGATGGCGAATCAACGACCCCGGCTCTGTCTCACGATCGCGCAGCAACTCAGCGGTGGATTGCAACGTGATGTTCACCTTCGACACCAACGCGTCAGCTTCGGTGCGTGCCTCCCACAGCGGCTTGCCAATCGCGCGTGCGATCGCATGGGTGAAGGCATCTCTTCGCTTGGCGACCGCGTCTCGATAGCGTTCAAGATACAGCGCCCGTTTGTCCTGCGGGGTCCGCCTCCACGACGAAAATGCGCTCTGAGCGGCTTCTACCGCGAGCCCGGCGCTGCTGGGATGCGCAGGATAGTCACCGATGTGATCCTGCAAATCACTTGGAGAAACACTGTGAATTATGCTGTGATCTGTCAGGTCATCACAGCGGGTCCAGCGTCCCAAAATGTAGTTACCTTTGCCCCTTACCGGTTGTTGTCGCAGTGTCATGGTGGTGGCTGGTATTGTACGAGTATTGTACAAATTTATGGACCGAATCATGCTTCGAAAAAAGGTGCTCTTCGCGCTGCTCTTGCGCGGCTCGATGGGTTGGGCGCAGACGAGACCTGGAGACGAATCGCGCGCAGAGTTCGCAGGGCGTGACCCAGTCGCGGCGGTGATCGAGTCCGTCAACGGGCACCCTTCGATTCTTCAACGCAACGGGACGCACCCAAGTGGCGCACGCACCTGGCGAATCCCAGTCAACGTCCCCGCAGCAACACCCGTTGTTACACCGGCTGTCGAGCGGTGCTTTCTCGTTCATGCCACCGCCTCGGGGATTATCAACGTCAACCTCAGCGCAACGGTCGGAACGCGTGAAGCCCTGGCCAGCACAGCCATCAACGCGACGATGGCCAACGGCGTTGCGATTCACCGAGTGTGTGGGATCATCGATCGCCGGACGCGGTTGCAGCTATCGATTCGCGCCACCGCTGGCACGCGATGGGCACTCTCGGTGATCGACGCGCCCGTAGAGACCATGACGTTTGACCCAAGGCTTGAGCAATCCGCGCTGCAAGCACGCGAGCGGTTGGCCGCGGCACTTGCAAACGGCGGGAGCACGGGAGCTGCCACAACGAGCGCAGACGCCGGGGTTGCGGTCGCGAGAATTCCGTTAGGTGGCACGGAGACAGATTACATCGCCACGCAAATTCGCTCTGAATACAGCGGCACTCCGAGCGTGTTCGCGACCATTCCGGTTTCGCGAACGGTGCTAAGTACCGCAGAAGAGCACTCGGTACGGAGCCGCTTGAGTGCGGGTCGTTGCTATGAAGCGATCGCCGTTGGAACCCCGTCGGTGACGGACATTAATGTTCGCTGGATTGACTCGACAAACTCGCCTGTGGCCCAAGATACCGGCCATCGAAACAAAGAACGGGTGCGGTTTTGCGCGCAATTTAGCGCCACTTTTACGGTAACCGCCCGAGTCTTTGCAGGGTTCGGTCCCATCGGACTGCAGCTCGTCGACGTTGGAACACCATGACCTTCGACAAACGCACTCAACTCTTTGTCTACCTCGCCGCCATCTTTGTCTCGTCCTTGATCCTCGGTGACCTCATCGGCGGAAAGGCCATCGCCGTGAACCTACCCATTGGGGCCAACGGATATGTGCAACCCATGAGCGTGGGGCTGTTTGCCTTTCCGGTGACGTTTTTGCTAACGGACGTGGTCAATGAGTTTTATGGCCGAAAAGGCGCACGATTTCTCACATTTCTTGGGATGTGGATGGCGGTTTTTGCCTTCCTCATTCTCAACATTGCGCAGCTCCCACGTGCGGAGCTGAATAGCTACTTTCGCGACGCTGAGTTTGACAAAGTGTTCGGGATCGGTGGACGACTCTTTATCGCGAGCATCGTCGCGTACATGTGTGGGCAGTTTTTGGACATCTACGTGTTTCAGTTTTGGAAAGCCCTCACCCAAACAAAACACCTCTGGCTCCGCGCGACTGGGTCCACACTGGCGTCGCAAATTGTCGACACGGTGGTCATCAATTTCTTGTTTTGGTTTGTGATCCCCAAGCTCGTCGGCGACACCGCCCGTCCATTTGATTGGGTCGTCCGAAAGGCCTTCGGCGAG
>JANNCG010001228.1:0-2573 GCA_031386385.1 Myxococcales bacterium | reverse complement strand
GCGCGTGATGATTCCCACGCTGGTAGCGCCGAGGTACATCCCCGGCGGAGTCGGCACCATGGCCCCCACCGGCCACGGAACCGTCGCCCCCACCCTCGCCGTCCCCGACGCCGACCGCATCACACCGCCCATAGGTTATACCCCATACAAAATCACGCTCGATCTGCTCATTGATCTCGGCCGTGAAGTACAGCTCGACTCGGTCTCGCACAAGATCTCAGCGCATCGTGAAGCGCATGCTCTGTATCGCGTGTCGTTTGCAAACGAAGAGGTCGCCCTCGATCGCGACATCGTCCTTGAGGTTCGCGGCGCCGGAACCGAGCAGCTCGCGACCGTGAGCGCGCACAAAGGCGTCGACGGCGATGGGTACGTAGCGATCTCGATTTTGCCTGATCTTTTGCAGGTGAATAAAAGCAAGCATCGGACCGAGGTGCTCTTTTTGATCGACACCTCTGGGAGCATGGAGGGTGAGTCCATTGAGCAGGCCAAAGACGCCCTTCGTGTGTGCCTTCGTCACTTGCGCGAGGGGGATCGGTTTAACATCCTGGCTTTTGAGAGTTCGTATACAGCTTTTTCGAAGACCAACGCGGTGTTCAATCAGCAGATGCTCGAGCGCGCGGACCGTTGGGTGGCCAACTTGCATGCCTCCGGTGGGACCGAGCTTCTCGCTCCGATGACCTTCGCTGCGCAGAGCGTGACTGACGGAGTGATCGTTTTGCTGACCGATGGTCAGGTTGGAAACGAGCAGCAAATCTTGCAATCTGTCCTCGGCGCCATGCAGGGCAAGCGCTCATCGCGAGTGTACTCGTTTGGGATCGGGACCAACGTGAGCGATCAATTGCTTAGAGATTTAGCTCGCGAAACGCACGGTGCGGTAGAGTTTATTCACCCCGGCGAGCGCATCGAAAACAAGGTAGTCGCTCAGTTTGCGCGCGCAATCGCGCCGCGAGTGGACGGTCTCTCGGTGAAATTTGTCGGAGTGGATGTGGCAGAAATCGCGCCCGGTGAGCTGCCTCCGTTGATTGATGCAGAGCCGTGGACCCTGTTTGGTCGCTACGAGACTGGCGGTCGAGGGACGGTCACTGTCTCCGGTCACTCAGGGGGAGAGGAGTTCTCTGTTGAGGTTCCGTTGAATTTGCCAGATCGCAGTGAAAAACCAGCGATCGCGAAGCTCTGGGCCACTGAGAGAATACGTGACTTCTCGTCAGCTAAGTTGGATGGCCGCAGGGCTGAGTCCATGAAAGCGCGCATAATTGAGCTGAGCGTTACCCACGGCGTGGCGTCGCAATACACGAGCTTCGTTGTGGTTGAGAAGCGTTCGGGCGATCGACGTGCGCAGGGCGGAGCACCTGACACAAGGGTGGTTCCGGTGAATGCGCCAGCGGGTTGGGTCGCGGTTGGAGGCGCGGACCTTGAGTCGGACGTGGATGAAAGTACCGCGGCTCTCGACATGGGCGGGATGATCGACAAATTGAAAGGTGGTCGAGCCAACCCCGCGAAGAAGCGCGCGGCACCGCCTCCACCGATGATGCCGTCGCCAATGGCGCCGCCTCGTCAGGCAGTGAGCGCCGACCGCCTCAAAGGTGTAGGCCGCCCCCCGACTGCAGGGCCTCGGGCGACAACGAACGCTCCTCCCGGCCCTGGCTCCGCAGGCGCTCAAGGAGCCGCACCGCCAAGTCCGCCTGCGATGAAAGCGTACGACTCGTCACCGCCAGTGCCCCAGAGCATCGGGTACGCCCGCCATGAGTCATACGAAGATGACCTGTCTCTGGACGAAGGCGCCCTCGGCGAGTCCGCAGCGTTTGCTACGGCTGCACCCAGCGCGGCCGCCCCGATGGAAGAAGAGCCCATGGAGCAAGAGGCCAAGCCAAGCTTCTTAGAGCGGGCCAAGGCGTTTATCAGCGGTCGCAAGACCCCCGCGCCGAGCGACACCCCGCTACGCGAAGCGGCAAAAGAACAAGCCGAAGAGAGCCGAGCCGACAGGCTCAGCAGCCTCCATCACCTTCGAGATGGCGCAACGGAGGTCTCGCTGAGCCCTCAAGAGATTATCTCGCTCCAGCTTGCCTCGGGGCTGTGGGACGAAAGCACGGACCAAAACGCCGTTCGCATCTCAACCAAGCAGCTCTGGCTTTTGGTGCAAGCAGGCGTCACCACCGCTCACCCGATGTTTGGAACACCCGTGAAAAAGGCCATCGACGCGCTCTTGCGCCGTATTGCGGCCCTGGGCAGCACCCTCCCCGAGCTCACCTCGTTTGCCCTCGCGGTCGCTTGGTTGGCCGCCACAGGGCGCCGAACGCGCGGTGAGATCAAGACGCTCGCGAGCACACACCCAACGCTTAAGCTCGATGACGAGACGCGTGTTAGAGCGTTTGCCACAGAGGGCGCCGCCGCGAACTAGCAGCGCGGTTGCGCCTGCGTATCCCGCAGCAAAAGTGGTGACGAGTTAGTACCGCCCGCCAGCGGTAGGGGGAGAATTTAGCGCTGTCTCTGAACGAGGGGCGATGAGGACAAGCCTCCTCGCAATTGCCTTCGCGAAGCGCTCAGGGTCCCATCGTCATTGGCATTCCTCAGGG
>JANNCG010001203.1:0-17198 GCA_031386385.1 Myxococcales bacterium | reverse complement strand
ACCCGCTGCACTCGATGCACACCGCCTTCGAATCGAAGCGTGCTGTACACCGCGTTGCCCACCACCAACATAATCGCTTCTTTGAGCCCACCAACGGCCGTCTCGGACATCGAAAGGATCTCGACCTTCCATTTGCGCGTCTCTGCGTAGCGCATGTACATTCGGTACAAATCCTGCGCAAAAAGCGACGCTTCATCGCCGCCTTCGCCACCCCGAAGCTCAAGAATCGTGTTGCGCGCGTCGTTGGGATCCGGCGGCAGAAGCATCATGGTCATGGATTGCTCCAGCGCCACGATCTGCTGCTCAAGCTCCGGAATCTCAAGCTCTGCCAGCTCTCGCAGCTCGGGATCCAACAGCGCAGCCTTGTCGTCTTCTAGCTGCTTGGCCACGATTTGATAGCGAGCGAACTCATCCACCAAATTGCCAAGATCTGCGCGCTCTTTGCTAATTCTGCGGTACCGAGCTTTGTCATCGGTGATCCCCGGCTCACACATAAGCCGGTCTAATTCGTTTGCTCGAGCCACCATGTTCTCGAGCTTTTCAATGGGCAACACGTTGCGTCTCCGTCTATCAGCCTTTGATTCCTGCGATCGAAAAGTGCGCAGTAAAGGCATCAAATGATGAATACCTGCGAACTACAGGCTCCGTAATCGGTGTGCTTTTTCCAGCGCTCTCTGCAGCTTCACGAGCCAGAGTGACCCGCAGCGAGGCAAGGGCCACTTCAAGTTGATCATCCGAAGGCTCAATCGTCGTGATCCCTTGAACCATATACCCAGGCGTCAAAAACGCGCGAGCAATGGGATGATCCGCGAACCGCGCGCCGATGCGCTGAAGCTCGTAGGACAAGCCCGCAATCGGCGCGATGAGCAACAGCTTGATCACGATCGCAACCGCTTGTGCACTCGAACCGGTGAGACCAGACAACAGCAACGGCAGCACTGCCGCATAGACCAGCACACTGACCATCACCACCACGATCAAAAACGTGGTGCCACAACGAGCATGACGGGTCGAATGAAGACGCGCGTACTTCACCTCGAGCGGCTCGCCTGCTTCGAAGGTCGCGATCGCTTTGTGCTCAGCACCGTGATACTGAAACACTCTTCGCACCTCGGGAATGCGACGAATCGCCAGCATATAGCCCAACACAAGCGCGAGCTTAAACGCACCCGTCAGAAGGTGAAACGAGAAGTCTTGGAGGCCAATACCTGGCCCCACCAGCCGACCGACACCCCAAGCAAGCAGCTGCGGCAGTGCGATAAACAGAACAATCGCAAACAACGTGGCAAATCGACCAGCGGTCTTCGATGCGCTCGACTCATCTTGTTTTGCAGGCGAGGCAGACGCATGCGTAGAGCCCTCGGGAAGCGTGTCCGTCGCGCTGCTCACGCTTGCAGCAGCAGTCCCATTCTCAGCAGCTTCTTCAGCAGCGAGATCCTCTTCCATCTGCTCGGCGCTAAAGTTGAGCGCTTTGTAGCCGTTGCCCATCGACTCAACGAGGGTGGCCGCGCCGCGAACAAACGGAAGACGCGCAAAAGACGCCGTCCACTTTGCAACCCACGGCTGCTCGCGCACGATTAACGAGCCATTTTTGCGTCGCACAACCACAGCGAAACATCTCGGTGAGCGCATCATCACGCCCTCAAGGACTGCTTGGCCGCCTACTTTTGTCTTTAGCTCTGAACTCATTCGCTAGATCACCTTACGCTAGAAGTAAGACAGATGCACGCGAGAGCTAACTCCCCCCAATACCGAAATGCCTACTTCTTTGGTTTTGCTGGGCCGATCTTTTCCATGCGCTTCTTGAAGCGATCAAGACGACCAGCGGTGTCCATGATCTTTTGCTTGCCGCTGTAGAACGGATGACAAACGCTACACACATCGACCGTGTAATCGCCGCGCGTTGAGCGGGTGATAACGCTGTTGCCGCATGCGCACTTGATCGTGCAGTAAGGATATTCGGGGTGAAGATTCTGCTTCATAACTCAGTCTTTTCTTTCGCTGTTGTTCGCGGCTTAGCCTTCGGTTATTCGATCTTCGCTACCCGATGCCTGTACGCAAACTTTTGGGGTCGAAGCATCTACCACCAAGGTGTCAGAGGCGCAAGTGGCATTTGCGCACAGTAGCCGCCTATTTATCCTGTAATATCAAAGATATAGCAGAATCACTAAAGGCTTCGTACACGCACTCCCGCCAGGCGTCCTGATCCAAGGTTCCCAGTTTAAATGGCCTCGCGGCAAAGACTCGCTCTAGACACGTTCGATCCTCACAGAGCGCCGCAGCATACCGGGTGGCCCCGCGCTCAACGGCGTGGGACCAACGCAACGCTGCGCCACGAAAGACTGACGGTGGGATTCGTTGCGCCAATGGAGTCAGCACGTCTTTGAGCGATTCATTCTCAAGCACCATCTTCTCGACCTTCAGCGCCGCCGCACCAGCGCCCTCAAGGGATTGCCCCTGCGCAATTCGGGTTGCAACCGCTGCAACCGCGTCGGCGAGCATGCCTGATGTTGGCGCCAACCGAAGGGGCATTCGATGCAGAGTGAAAGTCGCAGCACACTCCATAGCGAGCCACCGACGCGTGTGATGATCAAGCGCTTGGTCTCTCGCCAAATCGAGCAATATGATTGGCGGATTGCACGGCGGAGCAGACCACAAGTGCCCCAGATCATCTGTCGGAGCGATCATCGGGCACTCGATCCCGAGCAGCGATGACGCGAGCTGAAGCTCATCGGCGAATGCGATCCCCTCGCTCAGGGCGAAGGCCTCAAAGTCTTCGGGAGTCCGCGCAAAGGCGTCTCGCAACGCGGGCGAAAGCAGGGCAATCCATTGAGCAATTTCGGTAGCCTCGCCGGGATCGTTCAGTGTGAAAATCGCTGACGAAAAGGCCTCTTTTTTAGACGCATCTGCAACGATGGATGCCAGATCGCGGCCACCGCTGGACACCTCGCTCACGGTCAATATCTCTAAAGTTATCTCATGCGGAGGCGCTAAGTCCGGCACCCGAGACAAACGACGATCGGGCCACAGCGCGATCCCGAGCTTTTGGCGCAGCTCAAAATACGCTTCACTCATCGCCCAACGAGTGAGATCGACGAGCGCGTCTGCTGGGACGCCATCCAGCGTGTTTATCGCTGATTTTGCAGCAGTAAGATCACCACACATGAGCAAGCCAGCACGCAGACATGTTCGCTGAGCGCCCTGAAGCCAGCGCTGGATGTCCACCGGTTGCCCGCGCTCGACAAATAGGGTCACGACTCGCTCAAGGCGGGCGAGAACCGCAGGCTCCTTGGCGAGCAGCGTCCGTAGTTGCGCGCCCACCTTCGCGACCTGCGCGTCTGTTGCCAGTGAAGGTCTCGCGGCTCGAAGCGTCGCAGCAAAGAGCGTCATAAGCTCAGAGACCGAGTCGCTATACAAAGCACGCACGTACTGCACAGATCGATAGTGAGCCATGTGGTACGCGGCGATGAAGGCAAGCTCCTCAGGCGATCGACCCGCTGTCACACGCGATCCAGCCAAGCTCGCGATAGGCTCTGTCGGCAACGCCTCTAACCCACACTCTTTCGCTGGCACCACAAACGCTAACGGGATGGGAACATCCAACGCAAATGCCGCCACCCCCATCGCGCGGATCACAGCGACGCTGCTTCGGGAGGGATGAACCGCGTCCTGCGCTTGCAGCCCAGCCTTGCTTAACGCGACCGCACGAACGGACCGTACCGCGCTGAGTGAACACTCAAATACTTTCGCAATAAACGGATCGTCGTCTGGGTGCGCGAGCAGATTAAACCACGACTGCTCGTCCATGGCGGCTTCGGCTTTTCGAGGCCTTGTGGGGCGATACTGCTCAGCAAGCGCGCGGATCTCTGCCGGAACCGAGTCCCCAAGCAACACGCATCCAGCGTGAGCAGTGCACCACGCGGCGTCGTCGCGACCAAGCTCTCGGTACTGTTCAACCAGCGCTAAGAGCTCGGTCGCTGCTGCACTTGTGGCATCGGTCACTGTTCAGTTGCTTACTGTGCAGCGGCGGATTGAAAGGTAATTCCCAAGGTCTCGCGAAGGCGGAAGTATGGCTCTGAGATAGAGAACAACAACACGTCTTTGAGCTTCTCAGTGGGAGTCACATCTCCAGGCAAACCCGGCTCCATGGTGATCATCTTGCGAGTCACATCCAGGTCGCCAGAGAGCAAAAAGCCCGCACGACAAGCAGTGAGCTCAACGGATTGAAACCACTTCTTGATGTTGAGCTGTCCGCCCTGCTCCATAAAGATCTTCACGACCTTGCGGAGACCTTCAAGATTCACCGGATCTGTCTGCATCTGCTGCGCGAGAGTCTGCACCGTGCCCATGACCTCTTGCGGCACCTCGAAGTCACCTTTCACGAGCTTAATCGCTGCCAAAAGCAACACAGTGAGTTCAGTCACCGTCGGAAACAGCGTCCGAACATAGTGCTCCAAGCGATAGTAGCTCATGTGTTTGGTTGCCAAGAACTGCAACTCTGTGGGCTGCATCCCTTGCAACAGGGTTCCGCCCGAGACGCTCGCCCAAGGATCGCTCGGCACGAAGGCCAAACCACCGGGCTGCTGAGGCCGCAAGAAGATCGCTGGCATCTGCGGCAGATTCATCGCAGCGCCGGCCATCCCCATTGCACGCACAAGCGCAACAGAGCTTGTCTGCGGATTCTGCTGGTCTGCCGCCGTAAACCCAAACTGCGCCACGGGACGCACCTTCACACGACGAAGCGCAGGCAGAATGCAAGCGAACATCTTGCCAACAAAAACGTCCTCGTTTGGATGAAACAGATCTTTAATCCAGCGCTCTTCGTCCAGCCGTGACTGCGGTGCGAGCGGTCGGCGTGGCTTGTATTGCTCATAAAACGCACGTGCATCTTGCGGTGCGTTGTCTCGAAGCAAGAAGCACATCGTGTTCGCTACACACCAAGCCTTGTCGTACTGCCGAGTGTTGTAATGCAAATCGTAGATGGCTTTCAGCGCGAGTGGGTTGTTGATCTCTCGCTCAAGCATTCCCATCCAAGCCAGGGTGGCTTTTTCGGGCTGATTCGCTGAGGTGTACAGCTCTGCCAAGATCTTCTGCTCTTGCTCATCCTCAGGCCGTGCCTTCGACGCCTGTTCAAAAGCGGCGATTGCGCTGTCTGGCTGCATCAAGCGGTCACGATAAATCAAACCGAGTGCATGCCAGAGCGAGAACTCAAGATCGCGCTCACCCTTGCTTGCAACGCGGTGAATCATCTTTCGATAAGACCGCTCGAGCTGCTTGAACTCTTTTTTGCTCGTGAGGATTTGGTTGATCTTCTCGAAGGCCTTGAGGTCTTTAGGATTCAAGTCCAACGCAGCGTTGTACCAGTTGACGGCTTCTTCAGGATTTTTGATCTCGTTGTTATAAATCGAGGCCACCGTGTATGCGTAACGCGCCTTTTTCGCTGGGTCTTTCTCAGCTTCAGACATCTTGCTGACGGTCTCAACCACACGGCTCCACTGCTTGGTCTCTTGGAAGAGAGCCAAAAGCTTCACGAGCAGGATGTTGTTTTGATCGCCCTTGAGTTCGAGGGCTTCAGAGAAGCTCGCGACGGCTTTTTGCGGGTTCTTTGCCTTGTCTTGCCACAGATTTCCGATGTCAACCAACGCGTTGTAGCGCTCGTCGATGTCTGTGAGATGAGTATCCAAAATCTGGCGCTTGTACCCCAGCACTTGCTCCCACTCATTGCCCTGAGCGTAGGTCTCAACCATCGCCTCAAGCGTTGGTCGATGGTTCGGAACCTCTTCAAGCGCCTTGTCCAAGAAGTTAATCGCCCGACGACGATCACCCTGCTCGCGCTTCACAACGCCAATACGGAAGTACAGCTCTGCACGACCCTCGGGGTCCATGTCGTCTTTGTGGTGAACCACCAACAGGTGGTAGTTCTTGAACGCATTTTCCCAGTCTTTTTTCTGAAAATATGCGAGCGACAACTCACGCAACACTTCGACGTTTGATCGATCAAGTCCGTTGGCCGCGGTCAGCGCCTTGATGGCTCTGTCCGTCTTGCCGAGCTTCATCGCAACGCGACCCATCACCAACTGCAGCTGCAGTTGCTCGCCAGGATCACGACGACCGCTCTTGCGCACAAGCATTTCAGCAAGCGGCTCTGCGGCCTCCCACTGCTCACTCTGCGCATAGTGAAACACCAACGGAAACGCAGCGTCATCTTGCTCGGGGTCTGTACGCATCGCCGCTTCAAACGAAACGACGGCTTTCTCTCGCTCGTCTAGGTGCTCATTCCAAATGCGACCAAGCTCGTAGTGCAGCTTGGCTTTCGCGCGTGGAGCTTCTGTCGCGTTGATCTCTTTCTCCAAGAACTGAGCGGCGTCGTAGTGATCACCACGCCGCTGAAAGATCTGGCGAATAGCACCCAACGAGCCCGCGTGGTTTGGATCCACATCAAGCGCCGAGCGATACAGGTCCAACGCCTGATCTTCGTCCTTCAACTGCTCTTCTGCGAGTCGACCAATGCGGTAGCGAATATCCACTACTTTCGTAGGCTCACGCTCGTGGTCCGAGAGAGTACGCAACGTCTCGATCGCACGATCCCACTCCGCACGTTTTTCATAAACCCGCGAGAGTCCTTCGAGCGCGGGGATGTATGAAAAATCCACATCCAACGCGTTTTGATAGCCATCGATCGCGCGATCTGGATCGCTGAGTTCTTCAGCATGCACTTGACCCATCGCCGTAAACAGCGGGACGCGCTCTTTGCGATCAACGGTCGCAGAGATGTGGCGATCCAGTGTCGAGAGCAGCTCGTTCCACTTGGACTGCCGACGATACAGACGCTCAAGAGCACGGTAAGCGTGATCGTTGTTGGGATCAATCTCAACGACCTGCTCAAATCGCCCTGCTGCTTCGGGCAGCTTCACAAACTCTTCTTCTTGCATCTCACCGATGCGAGTCAGCAGTTTGATTCGCTCACGCTCAACCGTTGCGTGCTCAAGCTGGGCCTCAAGAGACCATAGCAGCTCTGCTGGGCGTCCCAAACGCGCATAGAGGCGCTCCATGCCACGAAGGGCTGGAAGGCTAGATGCATCTGCTTCGACAGCAGCGCGAAGCACTTCGACTGCCTGCTCAGCGTTGTTTGCTCGGTCTTCGAGGACCTCAGCCAATCGCAGACGAACCTCGTTTGCCTTCTCCACATTTCCCTGCGCGCCAAAGGCATCTGCCTTGCGAGACAGCACATCGACTAACGCTGCAACTTGATTGCGTCCGTCGTACACTCGCTCAAGAGCCGTGAGCGCTGCCGTATCGCGAGCATTTAGATTGAGCGCGGCTTTGTAGTGCTCAACGGCTTGATCCACCTGACCAAGCTGCACTTCAAGAACCTCGCCCAACTCAACGTGGATCTTGCGGCGATCTTCTTCAGTTCGCGCAACGGTCATACAACGTTCGAGCAACTGGGTCAGCTGCGGCCATTGTTGCGACTTGCGATACAGCGACGTCATTGAGTGGAGCGCCAACAAGTTGTCTGGCTGTCGCGCCAACACCTGCTGATAGATCGGAATCGCCCACTCAGGCCGATTCAACTCGACCCCGTACCACTTGGCCATGTTCAAGCCAATGTGCGTCCAGCGGGGGTCCGTCGCAGTTTTCCACCAGTCGTTCGAGGTTTGAAGAAGCTCATTCCAGCGAGCGCCAACAGCGGCCAAGCGTTCGAGCAGGGTCACTGTCTCGTTGTCGGCAACGTCCTCTTCGTACGCCAACATCGCAGCGGCAAATGCCTGCTCGTTGTCGCTGAGTTTTTCGTCGTAGATCCGTGCGGCTCGGCGCAAGAGGTCGCAGCGCTCTTTGATCTCGTTCTCTTCCAAAGCGTCATGGCGCGAGATGTACATCTCGACCAGGGGCTCCCAACGAGCGTTGTCTCGGTGCAGGATCTCAAGCTTTGCAAACGCGCGATCATGCAGACCATCGGTCGCAAGAATTTGCTCGTAAGAGTCCTTCGCGCCGTCGGGCTCGCCGATTTTTTCTTCCCAAACGGTCGCGACCTCGACCAAAATCGGAATCTTCGCTTCATCAATCGACGCTGCGTTGACTCTCAACTTCAACACATCAACGACGTCACGCCACTCGCCTTGCTCTGCGTGTATTTCGAGTAATTTCGCGATCGCTTCTTCATCGTTTGCATTTACGTCAAGGACGTTGCGCCACGAGGTCACCGCATCGGCAGGTTGCTGATAGACGTTCTGATACAGTTGTGCCAGCTCTGCCCAGATCGCTCGCTGACGATCAGGCTCAAGCGTCGTTGCGCCCACCTGAATATGAGACTGCAAGGTCTGACTGAGCTCATCCCAGTTCGATGTGCGGCGAAAGATATCTTCGAGCGCGACATATGCAGCGTCGTTTCCGCTGTCGATATCGAGCACCCGGCGATAAGCCTCAATCGCGTGTTCGATATCATTGCGTTGAGCCTCGTGCACACGTGCGATTCGAAGGCCGACCAACACCTTGCGCTCATAGTCATCGCTCGCGACAAACTGTCGCTCAAGCGCTTCTACCAAGTCATCATGACGATTGGCGTTTTGGTGCAGTTCTGCCAACACGTTGAGCGCCTCGGGATCTTCACCCTTGAGCGTCAACACTTCGTTGAGCAACTTCACGCCCTCGTCCGGACGATTCAGCGGCCCCACAGCGAGAGAGGCCATCCGAGTATACAGATCCGCGCGATCCATATCGCTCGGAGCGATCTCTGCCTTCTTCTCAAGAATCTTGAAGAGTTCTGCGGAGTTTTCTGTCGCGACATACAATCGATCCAGCGCTTCGAGCGACTCGGTGTGCTGTGCATCCCATTGATCCACAATGGACCGATAGCGCACAATCGCCTGCTCGGGCTGAGCCAGTTCTGACTCGAGAATTCCAGCCAAGCGTGTACTGAATTCGACCTTCTGCGCTTGATCTTCTGAAGCTTGAACGCGACGATCGAGGACCTGAGCGACTCGCTCTGCGTTGCCTAGGCCCGTGTAGATAACGTCCAACCGCTCGAGCGCTTCGTTGTCCAGGGGAGCGACACTCAAGACATAGTTGTATGCGGCTTCGGCGTTCTCAACGTCCTGCAGTTCTTCCTCATAAACACGCGCGAGACGCTTTCCGATCACGCGCTTGACGTTCTCATCTGGTGAGGCTTCAACGATATCTGCATAGCAGCTGCCCAAATCGGTCCACCCATCAGCGACCGCTGCGAGGCGCTCAGCGTCCGCTGTCGACCGCTCGTCGAGTGGAGCCTCGCGAAGGACACGCATGTGCCATCCAAGCGCACTCACCGCATCCGAGAGCTGCCCCTCGGTGAGGTCAGCCAACGCATGCATGGCCGCGACGCGCTCTGCAGGCTCGGTGACAAATCCCAAGGCCGCTTCGTTCAGCTGCGCGAGCTTTGTCCACTCGCCCTGGCTCTCGTAGATGGGACGAAGAATGGCCGCGACCTCGGTCTGCTTCACACCGCGTGAGAACATCGCTTCAAGCGACGCGATCGTTGGCATGTGATCTGGCTCGACATCAAGCACTTCGCTATAAGCCGTGAGAGCCGCCTCGACGTTGCCCAGAGGGCCTTCATTGACCTGCGCAAGCTTGAAACGCAGCGCAACGATCTCCGCGGGAGATGCGTCAGGTAGTTGAATCTCGACCTTCGTAATTTCAGCGAGCTCATTCCATCGTTCGCCGGCTTCGTAGAGCCGATCCAAAGCACGCGCAGCCTCGCTGTTTTGAGGATCTGCGGTCAGAGCGCCTCGATAGCGATCAATCGCCCCATCGACATCTCCAAGCTGCACTTCATAGATTTGTGCATTGCGGAGCGCCAACTGGACCTGCACTGCAGGATCTGATGCCAGCTTCGGAAGCTCAACATCGTACGTCGCGCCAACCTCAGCCCACGCCTGCACGGTCTCTGCAAGACGTTCAAAGTTAGAGAGAGTATCTTCGTTGCGCGGATCAGCAGGGACCGCGCGCTTGAAAGCGTCAAACGACGCTCGAGGATTGTCCAGCGCATTTTCCTGAAGCTCTGCGACTCGATGCAGCAATGCGACGCGATCATTCGGATCCGTAGCATGCGCCACTTGCACCTCAAGGACGCCCACCAGCCGGTCAAACGCACTCGACGCTGTGTAGACTGGTTCGAGAACACTCGCGGCCGCGATCGGTTCTTTGTCACCGTGCAACACGCTCTCAAGAGCGGTCAACGTTGGAACATGATCCGGCGATGCCTCCAAAATTCCTCGATAGATGTCCACTGCGCGAGCAACATCACCAAGCTGTTTCTCATGAATCTCTGCAACGCGATAGCGGTACGAGCACACCTCGTCTGGGTCGCCAGAGAGGTCCGACGCACGCTCAAGCACCGAGAGCAACTCCTGCCAGTTTTGCTGTCCCAAATACAACTGATCAAGCCGCTGGAGCGCAATCAAATCTGCTGGATCAAGCTCAAGCACTTTGTTGTATGAATCGACGGCTTTCGCGACGTCTTTCAGTTCGCTCTCGTAGACGCTGCCGACTTCAAAGTACAAACGCTTCTTCTCGTCTGGATCAGAGATCAGATCGATCTTCTTTGACTGCACATCAAGCAGCTCTTGCCAGCGGCTCTGGCTCACAAAAATACGAACCAACGAGTCCACAGCTTGCAGATCTTCCGAGTCGACTTCAATCACTCGGCGGTAGACCGCAACAGCATCATTGGGACGCTCAAGGACGTTCTCATAAATCTCGCTCGCCCTAAAGAGATAGCCCTTGGCCTCGTCTACGTTCTCTAAAAGGGCAGCTTTTTGTTGATAGGTCTGCGCCAGGTCTTCATATCGCTCATTGAGTTGATACAACCGCTCAAGCGAGGTGAGTGCGTCGATGTTTTGAGGATCAAGCACCAGGATCGCTTGGAGGTGTCCGATCGCTCCCTCTGCGTTGCCGAGAAGCTCGTCATGAACAACCGCAGCACGTTGGTGCAACGCCACTTTGATCTCTGCCGACTCGGTGTTTGCAACGCCATCTTCGTAGACCTTAGCCAACTCTTGATGGGCGCTGTGCGCGCGAGCCAATCGCTCAAGACCCGTCACGCTCTCTTCGTTTGTGGGATCGTGCGCAAATGCTCGTGCAAATGACGTAAAGGCAGAACCCGGATCATCAAGCGCGGTCTCTTGGATCTCTGCAATTCGATGAAGCAATTCGACCTTACGAGAGGTCTCGCCCGCGTTGTTCACCTGAATCTCGTGAACTGCCACCAAGCGATCGTACGCAGCGGACTCTCGATAAACATTCTCGAGAATCTCCGACACACTCCCCGCATGTTGCGGTGACTGTACCAAGCGCTCAAGTGTCGATAACGACTCAACGTTGCTCGGATCACGCTGAAGAGTTTGTCGGTGAATTTCAACCGCTGCATCGACCTGCCCCATCTTCTCTTCGCGCAGCTTCGCCAGCCGCAGCATAAGACGGGTCTGCTCTTCGGGATCGCTTGACAAGTCCAAGCGGGCTTGAAGATTGTCTGCAAGATCATTCCACCGAGCCAAGCGCTCATACAGCCCATCGAGTGCAGTAAGCGCCCTAGGAGAGGCCGGATCGGACACAAGCATCTCGCGGTAGGTGGCGACGGACGACTCTGCATCCGTCAGTCGAGTGTCCTGAATTTCAGCGATTGAGCTAAGCACCTGTTCACGCTCAGCTGGATCCTGAGTCAACTCAAGACGGCCACGATAACTCTCAAGCAATGCAGGCCAACGCTCACTCCGCCGCAGCAATCCCTCAAGCGCTTCTCGTGACTCATGGTCACTGGGGTCTGTTGCTAAAATTGTCTTGTATGAAGCAATGGCTCCGTCGACCTGGGACAGCTTATTTTCTTCGACCTGAGCGATCTTAAACCAAGCGTTTCGAGTCACTTCCGGAGACACGTTTTTCTCGGTAACTCGTCGCAAAAGAGCGACAAAGTTGCCCCAAGCGTTGGTCGAATCAGCCATGGCTTCGAGCGTATCGCGGACCTCTGCTTGCGATGGATCCTCAAGAAGCGCTCGTCCGTAGGCTTCAAACGCTCGAGCTGCGTCATCAATCTGTGAACCACAGACATCGCCAACTTTTCGCAGCAGCGCCACGCGTTGGTCGGTCTCTTGTTCATCAGCCAACAAAATCTCGAGAACTTTGACAAGCGACTCCCAATCGCCTCGAAGCTCATAGATGGGCTCAAGAATCTTCGCGGCTTCTCGCCTTTGTTGAACATCCAGCAGCAACCCCTCAAGCGCCTCGCGGGCAAGCGTGTGCTCAGGGTTGAGTGACAAAATCTCTCTAAAATGATCGATCGCTTCTGGAGTTCGTCCCAGGTGCTGGTGCAACACTTGACCCAAGCGGTACTTCGCATCAAAAGCGGCATCTTCGTCGTCGGAGAAAGCGACGAGTTCTTTCTCAAGAATTTGTGCCAAATCGGACCAGCGATTCAATCTCGAGTAAAGAGCATCAAGACGCTTGAGCGCCTCTACCTCATCGCCGTACTCGGTCAAGATAGAGACATAGGTCTCAACGGCGTCATCGGGCTTATTCAGCGCACCTTCAGAAAGTGCTCCGCTCGCGTATAAAACCTCACGTCGCTCTTCAGGAGTCCGCGCTTGATCAAGCCGACGCTGCAAAATTCCCTGCAAATCATCCCATCGATTGGTTGAGCGAAACAGTGCGTCGAGCTCTGCCAATGCGTCTGCATTGTTGCTGTCAGAATCCAGCACCTGCGAGAACCGAGCGATAGCCTCGTCCGTCTTGCCTAGTGGGCCAGCGTACAGCCGTCCTGCTCTCAAACGAAGAGTTGTGGCTCCCTGTGGCTCTGTGGCTTCTGAGCTCAAGCGATCAATGAGCTTCGCAGCAGCTTCAACCGTCCCCGCCAGCACAGCAGATCGCTCGAGATCTTCAATACAGCGTGGGTCAAGTGGAGCCAACTCAAACGCACTCGCAAAACGCTCAAAAGCTTTGGCGAGCTCTTTGAGCTTCACTTCATACAAACCGCCCAGCGTTCGGAGCGTCTCTACGCGCTCGTCCGTGTCGCCAAGCAGCTTAACTTCGTACGCACCTGCTAACTTCTTACTGTCGTTGGCCCCGTCATAAATCGGGATCAGCGCGATCGCAGCAGCGCGATTGTTGGCGTCAACTTCCAACACCTTCTCGTAGAACTTCGACGCACGATCAAGCTTCTCTTTACGGTCCGTCCACAACTGCGCGATCTTGAAGAACAGTTGAATCTTGGTCTCATTCGTTGCTGTTGGCAGTTCTGCTTCGCGCTCAAGCAAACGAATCAACTCATCCCACTTCGCGCTCTCGGCATAGAATACTTCGAGTTCGTCCCAAGCGTGTGCCGCTAGATAGCGCTTCTTCAACGCCTCTTGTGCACGCCGATCATTCGGATCCAGCATCAACACACCGCGCCAAGCTTCAATGGCGATCTCGTCATCGTTGAGCTTCTCACCTGCGATCGTGCCAAGCTTCACCAACAGTTGAATGCGTGCTGCACTGTCCGCTGTTTGCGCTGCCTGCTCACGTAAGACACCGGCCAACTTGGCGTACTCTTTGGTGCGGTCATAGAATCCAGCGAGCTGTGTGAGCGCATCAGGATTGGACCCATCACGCTGAAGAACCTCTTCCCACAACTCGGTGCAAATCTCTGGCTTCTTCACCTTGTCAGTGGCCAAACGTGCGATGGACAACCAGCGCTCGAGTTGCTGTGACTCAGGAGCTTCTGTGGCTTCTTTGCGCAACAGGTTCAACAGCTTTTCCCAGTCGCGGCGTTGCTCGTAGCGAGACTTCAAAAACTCTCGTGCCGCGGCGTGTGCTGGATCAATTTCCATCACAGCTTCGTAGGCTTTGATGGCCTCCGCAGCATTGTTCGTCTTCTCGGCGTGAATGGTCGCGATCTTCTCAAAGACGGCGACACGCTCTTCGTCAGTCTCAAGAATGTCAGCTTTTTGAGCGAGTGTTTTTACAACATCTGCCCAACGCTTTTGCCCTTCAAACTTTAGAGCTTGTTCATCAAGCGCCGCAACTTTCGCCGGATCTGGCGCAACTCGAACAGTATTCACTTGAGGCTCTTTCGCAATGGGTTGTGCCTTCACGGCGATCCCTGCTGCTGGTGTTGTTTGTGGTGCGCTCGCGACGGGTGCCGGAGTAGCGACGGGGACTGCTGCAACGGCAACAGCGGGCGCCGCAGTGGGCGTTGCTGCGGGGGCGTTCTCTGAGACCGAGCTAAGGCGACGCAAAGTTTCACGAGCGACTTCGCGACCGCCCTCCCCAGCTGCGCGCTCAAGGAGCGCTGTAGCTCGATGGATGTCATTTCGACGGTACAAAGCACGAAGGCCAAACGTCTCGGCGAGTGCGGGGCGGTCTGCATCCCCGATCGATCGAAGGATGGCGTCTTCAAGCGCCGTTGGAGCATTGCCTTTTCCAAACTCTTGCATGAGTAGGTCAAACAACACCGCAACGTGTTCATCCAATGGATTGCACTCAAACGCTTGTGAGATGAGCCCTTCACACTGCGGCGGATCACTCACGCGGACCAATCGGGCTGCACGAAGATAGAGGCCAGCCGCTTCTGCGGGCGATGCGGCTCGAGCGAGTGCCACAATTTCCGCTGCGCGACCGGCAGGATCTGTCGTCACGGCTTTGACGTCATCAAGGCGGTCAAGCGTCTCGCCGTCGCCAGGAACAACCTCCAACGCGCGCTCATACGTGCTCTGCGCAGCCGCACTGTCGCCTTGATCCCACTGTGTGTCTGCGAGTCGAACAAGAAGCGCAGCGACAGCGCCAGGATCCGTGGCCGTCGCTTTGATCTCAAGATCCAACGCCTTCGCGACTTGTGGCAACTTCGCGAAAAACAGAAAGAGCTCTCGCAGCCGCGCGAGCGCCTCAACCCGTCGCGGGTCGCGGCGAAACGCACTCTCAAAAGCCTTCAGTGCTTCTTGCTTGTCGCCCTGACGCTCTTCAAGAACACGCCCCAACGCGAATTCAATCTGTGATGACTCTTCAGTCGAGACAGCGTTTTTCGCCCGCTCACGAAGATTAGCGGTGACCGCTTCGACATTGCGCTCAGACATCAAGCTCGCGACTAGTTCGTTCGAATCCATTGTTTTCATGACTCCCCTGTTCAGGGCACTTTTTACGCTTCAGAAAATCACTACCGACACTCTGTGTGCCGCTGCATCACTGCAGATTTTTAAAACTAAATCACATCGTCGTGGGCTCTATGTCAGCCCTCGCGATCATGGGGTTGCGCCAGATTGCAGCTCGCCGAGCTTCGCTTGTGCTTGCGCCAAATACTCCGGCGGCGCATCGCCTCCACGCGCAGAGATAAACTGGGTTAAGTACAGTTGTGCTTGAGCGCGTTCGTTGGGCATCTCGGCATAAGTCATGCCTAATGAGAACAATGCGACAACCATCCGCTTGTCCTCTGTCACCGCGCTGCGGAAGGACTCAATCGCTTGCGTGCGTGCATTCTGGCGCAACTGCGTGAGCCCCATCACGTTGTACATTGCGCCGCGCTCTGGTGCGCCTGGAGGGGCTGCTTGAAGACCCTCTCGAAGCACCTGCAACGCTTCGTCATAGCGAACATTGTCGCGATAAATTCTCGCCAAACGCACATACGCTGCGTACGCTCGAGGAGCGATGGTGATGCAATCGGTGAAAGCACGGAGTGCGTCTTGGGGATTGTCGAGGAGCTCGGCAATTTGTCCCAATCGCATTTGCGCCATCCACAAACGATTGTTCTTCGTCAACGCCGCTTGAAACGCCGTGCGTGCCTGCTCGAGATGCGCGGCACCTTGCGGGTTGTCTGCGTTGTCAGGTGCCGTCGCGATCATGTAGTGCGCGTTACCGAGTTGGTAGTGGTAGTCGGCATTGTTGGGGTTGCGCGAGATCGCACGGGTGAGCGCATCAACTGCGTTCGTCCAGTCTTTCTGGCGAATATAGGTGAGAGCAAGGTTATACAAAGGCTGATCAAAACGCCGATCTTCCTCTGCAGCTCGCTGAAATTTTTCACGCGCATCCCCAAAGCGGCCAGCTCGCAACAAAGACATCCCTTGGTTGTTGCTATCTACTGCTTCGCGGTTGAACTCGCCACACGCACTTACACTCACGAACACGAGAGTGCAGAGCATCTGAATGCCCTTCATCGATTTCTCCTGATTGGTCATTAGTGACAAACACAGCGTTCATTCACCAACGGGCGCGGATTGTAAAAGACCGGGGCTTTCTCACTCAACATACTTCAACATAGACAGTGAGAATTACTGCCGATTGCGGTTGGCAGAGACACCTCCAGACGCCATAAAACCAGCAAACGCCCCCCACTTTGTGCTTGATTTGGACGGTTTGGCTGCAAATCGCCCGAACTTAGGGCGCTGGCGAAAAATTGAAGGGAAACGAGTACTCCACCGAGCCCCGTGTTCGCCGGGGAAACGTGAGCCTCGCCACAACCCGTCCCACACACCCACCCACGGAGGTCCCCTCGAAGGCAACACCTCTCCACTCGTTGAACGATGTTGTCCCGTCGATCTGGATTGTAAAGTGAATCACGAGTATCCCGCGGAGTTCACGCTGTGTTCTCAGTGCCTGCTCGTAGCAGCTTCGAATCGGTTCAATCGCTCCGCGCAAGACTGCAGCCACAGCGCCAGCGTAAAGATACTCGGCGGCACTCGTGGGGATTCGAATGCCAGTCCCAGCCACTCCACTCACTCTTGCTTCACCAGCATCGACCGGCCGGTTGTCTAGGTCACCGGAGCTCGGTTGTACCCGTTCGGTCCCGTGTCGCGTGCTCGCAACGATCACCGCGCGTTCACATCCCACGACGCAGCCGCCAAGAACACCCACGCCCAGAATCGTCGCCCATACTCGTTGGCGAGAGTTCGCACGGAGGATCATCTCCATCGCGACAACGTTATCTCGTCCCTGTGAAAGTACCAGCACCCAAAAGCAATCGGCCCCGAAAGTTTCCTCTCGAGGCCGATCATTCGCTGTGGTTATTTACAGCTGATTTGGTGATTAGAGATCACTCTGGGTGCTGGAGGTTGAACGGGTAGTTCACCGTCACGATGCCGCCGCCTTCAGGAGACGGAAACTGCCAGCGACGAACTGCGTTTGCGATACATGTTGGGCGTGAAGTGCTGGATTTGCAAAGGTGAGATTACTAAAAAAGAACGCGCCGTGCGGCCTGT
>JANNCG010001180.1:0-2852 GCA_031386385.1 Myxococcales bacterium | reverse complement strand
TGATGAGCTTCGCCCGATCGCAGAGCTTGACGCTGGGGGAGCGGTGCAGAGCGTGTTTGTGTATGGGAGCCGGGCGAATGTTCCCGATGTGATCATGCGTGGCGGGCGGGTGTATCGGGTCGTGTGCGATCACTTGGGCAGCGTGCGACGGGTGGTGGATAGCAATAGCGGGATGATTGTACAGCGTTTGAGTTATGATTCGTACGGAAGGGTGACGGAGGACAGTGCGCCTGGGTGGCAGCCGTTTGGGTTTGCCGGTGGGTTGTATGATCCAGACACGAAGCTCGTGCGATTTGGAGCGCGAGATTACGACGCAGTGAGCGGGCGATGGACCAGCAAAGATCCAAGCGGATTGGGCGGGGGGCTCAATGTGTACGAGTATGCAAACGGGGATCCTTGCAATTGGGTCGATATGGATGGGCACTTCGCTCAATATGCCATCGGCAGGGCGTTGGTTTTTGGGAGCATTGGTGCAGCAACAAGTGCCTTTGGAACTTATGCGGAGCAGCGTAGAATTGGACACATCAATCGAACAACGATTCTTACGTCTGCACTCGTCGGGTTTGTGTCGGGAGCGCTTACTCCGACGTACGGCACAACGTTTTTGGGGGGAGCTCTGCTAGGAGGATTTTCAAATGCCGCACTTGCCGCGATCAACACTTTCGCAGGCCAAAACGCTTGCAACGATCCGCCGACGTTTCAAGCCGTTGATGCATTTGTCTTAGGTGCCATTGCCGGAGGTATCGGTGGAGTTGTTGGCGGGAAATTTGTTCGTGCATCAAAACAATCCCTTCATTATAGTCCTGGGATCTTCGGGACTGCCGCAGACCGTCTGCGAGCCGCACGCGGAGATTTTCGGTTTGAAGCCCAAGCGAATGTGTCGGTGCGAGGCGTTGTTGCTGGAGTGTTAGGTGCGTGGACGACAAACGCTCCATTTAGTCCAATTCGGGCATGGTTCTCTGATCTTGATCCCGCGAGGCCCCATGGAATATAATGAATATCAACTTACCTTGCGGACGCGGCGCGCAAATATGTTGCTGCGCAGGGTAGTTGTTGCATCATTTGTGCTCCTCTCTTGCGTGCAAATTGGGCTGGTAGTTCACAATGCCACACGAGCTGCTGTCAATACACTGACCTGGCACCTGATTACGTTGAGTATGTCGGTGGGTATTTGTGTGTTTGTCTGGCGATCTCACCACAACCTTCTTTACGCTGTAACCAATCAACATTTCGAAACCATGTTTGGGGAGCGAAAAGCGAGAGCCGAGGTTAAAGAGTTATCCGGCAATCCCCTGAGTGTCATGGAAGTACGATTTTATGATTTGCAAGAAATGAAAGTTCCATTCGAGCGTAACGATGACATCGAAAGGTTTGTCCCATTTTTGTTTGAGGCTGTCCCCAAAGCAGCAATCGAGAGTGGACAGGTCGATCCAAACAAGATCAAGGGATTTCGTGAAATTTCTGCGTTGCCGAAGCTTCAATGCGCTTCGATCGACGTTGTTTTGCGAACGAAATTCCAACAAAAAGTCTACGGCGCGTTGGTGGTTCTCGTGTGGTTGCTGCTTATCGGATTTACAATCTTCGTGGCCAAGCACAAGGCTGCGTCGCGGGACGATGCGCAATTGGCAGCGCTGATCTTCATTCCCGTTTGGACATTGCTCGCCTTTATGTTTTGGCGCTTTCAGCAAGGCTACGTCCATCAGATCGCGAATGAGGGGATCGAACTATGCAGTGGCAAGACCTATGAGTGGAGTGCGGTGAAGCGAATGAAGTATAGTGGCGTGTCACCGCAGGTTGAGATGAGTGATGGGCGAAGAGTTCGATTGGGCTTCGATTGTCCAGAAGCACTGTGCACCGCGTTGGATCTGCTTCACGAACGACTGCGACAATGCTGTTGACGGCCACCGAAAATCGCGCAAGCGTCGAAACGCGGCGTCATTCGCTCACGCCACTTTGCTTCACGATGGGGGTTTGAGGATCGCATGCGCGCGACAGTGCGCCACAGTCCACCCGCACGGAACCACGTGGGTTCACGCAGCGCTTACTTTCCGACACGCACCTTCTATCCAGATCCGTCGGAGTGGAGTGGCGGTTTCAAATCGATGAGGTCGTCGCGCGCGAACTAAATGGATTTTTAGTGCCATGAAAATTAAACTGTGCTGCCCTGAATTTGAGCGTCATGTTCGAAATGCAGGCGAAAGAGGGTTTTCTGTTATTGCTGAACAGTACGTCCTCGCCCGTGCACGACGTGCGCGTTTGAGATAATCGGGGTTCCATTGCGTGCGCGCGCAGGAGGCGCACAACATGAGAACCGATCACGAAATCGCAGCTTTGCGGAAACGACTGAAAGAAGAGCGCCAAATAGCGCCCAGGCGCCAGTTCACTGACACACCGAAGGAAGAGGCAGCGCTGCTTGCACTGCAGCGACAAACGCAGGGACACAGCCTTGCGGCGACAGCTCGCTTGTTGGGCGTGTAGGACTTTCTCGTGCGTGCTTGGGTGCGAAGGGTCTCGCGAAACAAGTTTGTACCCGTCCGCGTACAGCTCGACAAACCAGGCGCGGTTGCAACGCAGCGACGGAACAGACGGCACGCCGAGCCTTCGCCACAGCACTCGCAACCGTCGGCTCTGGCGCTGGTGGTGACCCATCCTGCATCGGGCGTTCGCATCGAAGGGCTGTCGATCGAGCAGCTTGCTGCGCTTTCGCGAGGCTTGTGTTGATTGCACTCGATGCGCGCAAAACGGTGTGGGTGTATCGAGAGGCAGTCGACATGCGCAAGCAGTACGATGGACTCTGGGCCATCGCAGTGAGCGTGATGAAACGCGACGTTTTCAGCGGTGACTTCTTTGTC
>JANNCG010001170.1:0-3099 GCA_031386385.1 Myxococcales bacterium | reverse complement strand
TTGGCGCCCCTATCGCAGCACAGGCATGCCGTACTCCTACCCGCATGCAGTTTGAGGGCTCAATCATCGGCCAAGACGTCACACACGCACACATTTTGCGCGACTCCTCTCGCCTCGCGACCGTCGCGTGGGACTCCGTCTCGCCCACCCGCACCAAGACCGTGATCGTCGGCTCTGGCCCCACGGGGCTGTCCTGCGCGTGGCGCTTAGCGCAGCAGCAGCAACGCTCATTTATTATACTTGAACTTGAGCCGCGTCTGGGCGGCACCTCAACGTACGACCAAAACACCACTAGCGCGTACCCCTGGGGAGCACACTACGTCCCTGCCCCAGCTCCGGACAACGCGCGCTTCATTGCACTTTTGCGCGCCATGGACCTGCTAGATCCATCGAGCAGCGCCACGGGGTCTGTGGCGATCCGTGAAGAGTTTCTGGTGCGAGATCTGGACGAGCGGGTTTGGCTGGATGGCAAGTGGCACGAGAATCTTGTGCCCACCGAGGGGCTCACCGCCCATGATCGCAGAGATATCGCGGCGTTTCAGCGAGAGATCGCATCGCTTGTGCAGTACCGAGATAGCAGCCAGAGGCGCGCGTTTTCGCTGCCCACGCGGATGAGCAGCAGTGACGCTTCGATCCTCGGGCTCGATCAACAGACGATGGATCAGTGGATGCAAAGCAAAGGTCTCTCGGCCCCACGGCTACGGTGGCTGGTGAACTACGCGTGCAGAGATGACTACGGGCTGAGCTCTGCGCAAACGAGCGCCTGGGCGGGGTTGTTCTATTTTGCCTCACGGCAAGACGGCCCGAATACTTCGGCGCGGGAGTTGCTGGCTTTTCCTGAGGGCAATGGCCGGTTTGTAAAATGGTTTCTTGAGCAATTCGCCGCAGAAAACGCGCGCACTTCAACGCTTGTGGTGGACGTGTTTCGCCGGGACGATGGCCTCATTGAGACCCGCGCGATGGACCTTCGGGCCAACGCTCCACTTCGTTGGGTGAGCGAGACCGCGGTTCTGGGGACGGCGCACTTTGTGGCGCGCAAAATCCTTCGCTCACTTCGGGATCGACCGAGTCCTCTCGACACGCTGCAGCACTCGCCGTGGATGGTGGCCAACCTGACACTCCGCGAGCGTCCGCGAGTGGACGAAGGTGGCTTAGAGATGGCGTGGGACAACGTGCTCTATGACTCGCCATCACTTGGATACGTGTGCGCCACGCACCAATCCATGCGCGATCATGGCCCCACAGTGCTCACTTGGTACCTGCCTTTCACGGGCGAAAACCCAACACAAGATCGACGCAAGCTGTTCTCGATGAGCTATCAAGAGTGCGCCTCGGTCGTGATGGCAGATCTTGTACGTGCGCACCCCGATTTGCCGTCACTGGTCACGCGCTTGGACGTGATGCGATGGGGCCACGCGATGATCCGACCCACTGTGTCGTCTCGTGCTCGAATCATTGAGGCACAGTCTGTCACGCTGGCAGAGGACAATGTGTTTGTCGCGCACACCGAGCGCGCAGGCGTCGCGCTCTTTGAAGAGGCGCTTGAGCAGGGGTGGACCGCAGCGGACAACGTGATGTTGGCGTTGAGAGCAAGGCAGCAGTCGGGCACGGAGCTTGTGAGTGGCTAGCGACCTGCGGCGATCAACACCCGGCTGGTTGTTTTCGCCCCAGGTGGATACGCTCGCTTTTGCGGGGACGACTGTGGTGGCCATCGTGGCCATTGTGTTAGGAAAATTCCTAGGCTTATGGACGGCTCCGTTTCCGACCTGGGCGTGGCTCTTGCTGGTGGTCTTCGTCGATGTGGCGCACGTTTGGTCCACGCTGTTTAGAGTGTATCTCGACCGCCGAGAGCTCGCGCGCAGGCCAGTGCTGTACGTGGCTGCTCCGCTTTTGTGCTACGTCCTGGGGGTGGGTGTGTACAAAGGTTGGGGCTCGCTTGGATTTTGGCGGGCGCTGGCGTACGTCGCGGTGTGGCACTTTGTTAGGCAGCAGCTGGGATGGTTGGCGATCTATCATCGGCTCAACCGGCAAGACAACACACGCGACGCGCTGTTGGACAAGACGGTTCTCTCGTTGTCGATGCTCGCTCCGTTAGCGTATTGGCACGCGCGGACAGATCGGGCTTTTCATTGGTTTATCGAAGGAGACTTCTGGCTGAAAATTCCCAAAGAAATCTCCGCGATTGTCATGGGGATATTCTTGCTTAGCGCCGTTGTTTGGGTGCTTCGACAGCTCGTTCGGGCAAACGCGCCGGGGCACAACAGACCCGCGAAGGGTGTCTGGCTTTTGCTCATCTGCACCGCCATCTGCTGGAACCTCGGGATCGTGGTTCTCAACAACGACTGGGCCTTCACGTGGAGCAACGTGCTGATCCACGGAGTGCCATACTTAATATTACTTTGGCGCTATGCATCCAACCGCTACCGAGAGACGGAGCCGGTGTGGGTTGCGGGGGTGGGCTCGCTTCCGGCTGAACCCTCGCTTGCTACACTCGTGGTGACCGCAGGCTTGGGTGCCTTTGTCCTTTTTTTAGCGACACTTGCGATCGCAGAAGAGTGGTTTTGGGACCAGCTGGTTTGGCACGAGCGCTTCAGAGGGATGTTTGGCACACCGGGGTCCTACTGGACGATTGCGCCAGATAAATTACAGTGGATTGTGCCTCTGCTCGCGCTTCCCCAAGCGACGCACTACCTGCTTGATGGGTTTGTTTGGCGCAACAAGAGCAACCCAGAGATGGGTAAACACGTAGGGTTTTTACCGACGGCCTTAGATGCCCCGTAAGATCGCGATATTCACGCGCTGACACAGACATACACATCGGTAAGAACTGAGCATTGTGCGTCGAGATATCCTTGCCTTAATACAGACACCAAGGGTTATACTGCTCGGCATTCAATGACTGACGAAACATCTCGCTCTGTTAAAGCTCGTATCCTTGAGGCTGCTGTCTCACTCCTTCGTAAGGCCGGGGCAAAGAAGCTTGCGCAACCTCAGGTAGCACGAGAGGCGGGTGTCCCACAGGGGCACTTGACGTACTATTTTCCACGCAAAATGGATTTGCTCTTGGGCGTTGCGGGACATGTCGCGCAGGCGTTTGAG
>JANNCG010000497.1:0-3198 GCA_031386385.1 Myxococcales bacterium | reverse complement strand
GTCAGCGAATGAGAAGCCATCTACCGGCTTCCAACGTGTAGCGTCAAATAGGGCTGAAACCATACCCTCTCGGCTACCACATTTTATCGCGCGTAGGCGAGCAGTCGCGACTTCAGATCGTTGTAATACATCTGCGTTGTGAGCGGCCGGGTGTTGAGGTTGTACACTAGCTGTCGCTCGCCATTCTGATCGATGACCACGACATCGCGCAAGTTGCCCATCAACGTGTCTTGCACATTCGCCGTTCGGTTATCCTGCACCAGCGGCAAGGCCTCAGCGCCCACGATCCCTTGGCCCGCCCCATCGCTCTGCAGGTCTGCGACGATAAACACCCGCACGGCTCGCGTGGGATTCATCGCGGCGATCTCGCGTTGGATCTGAGCCAGCGGAGCGACCATGGTCATGCAAAAGTGGCACGTTGCGGTCGCGAAGTACCACACAGAGATGGAGCCATACTGCCCCGAGAGCGTGATCGGTTGACCGTTGGTCGGCGAGTTCGCGTTGCTGTCCATCGCCGTAAAATCGTGTGGGCGAAACGCCGCAATTTCTGGCAAATTTCCATCAGCGACGCTCACCGTTGGCACGTCCATCGTCATCATCCTCGGCACATCTCGCTCTGGCGTCTCAGCGTCCAAGATCACCTCGGCGTCTCGCATCGGTGGTGGTGGCGCGCAGGCCACAGCGGACAGTGCCAAAAAACCGAGCGGGATCGCCCACCGTCGGGTCGATATATGTCTTAAGTTGTTGTTTGCTTGCGAAGCGGAATCCATAAGAACAACAGTACCACGATCAGCGAAATCAGCGAACCGACGACCGACGCGCTGGCCGGCCAGCGTGCCATCGCCAGGGCGCCGGCCAGGATGAGAATGCCCGGAAAAATGAGCGGCCGATCCACAGTGAACGCCCCCACCAAGAGCGCAAATCCAGCGATGGCAAACTTGAATATCGCCGCGAGAAGAACCGTGGTTTGTGCGATCCAACCCAGCAAGTCCGCAAACACTCCGCCGAAAATCATCGCCCCAAGCGTAAATGTTAACTGTTGGCTGATTCGGTTGCCGAGCAACCTTCGTCGCGCCACGAGGACCGCAGCGCAAAATCCACCCACCATGAGCAGATCTGTCTGCAGCACTTGTCCCACCGTCAAAACCCCACCCCGTTGCGCGCCCATTCTTTGAATCACGTCCATGCCGAAGAGAAATCCGAGCCCCACCAACGCGAGGCCCGCGCGGCTCTTTGCGGACTGACTGCGGTCCATCTCGCGCTCATGAAGTTCAGCGAGTTCTGCACGTTTGTGCTCGACTGCGAGCTCTTGCTCAAGGCTCTTGAGTTTGGCGTCCAGCTCGGTGTGAGGCTCGCTGAGCTCGGCGAGGATCGCGTGGACGGCTTCAGGATGTCTCAGCGCAAGCTCTCGCTCAGCTGTGAGCTCAAGGCAGCTGCGAAGGCCGTCGAGCGCGAGATTGTTATCAGGCCACAGCTTCAACGCCTGTGCATACCCAAAGTGCGCTTCGGTGATCCAGCGCCGGGCGTCTAGGCTCGCTCGCTCTTGCGCGGGTTGCTGACGGACTTTCTCTAGCGCCGAGGCCGCGGATTGAGCGAGTGCGACTGAGTCCCTGTGTGACAAAAACCTGGATATTTGAAGGCGAAATGCCTCAACGCTAGCTGGTCGATCACTGGGTGCTGCGCTGGTCGCCGCGTTGCAGAGCGCGCCGAGCTCTTGCGACACGCTCTCGTCGTACACCACTGGGCGCGAAAAGTGAGAGGACAACAAGAGCGCTTGAAGTGAGTCGCCATCATGGCGAGGCGTTCCGGTGAGGATGTTGTGAAGCGTGGCGCCGAGGAGGTACACGTCGGTCCGGGCGTCGTGGGCGCTGAGGGGACCGTCGAATAGCTCTGGGGCCATGAAGCATGGGGTTCCGGTCATTTGGCGAACGGCGCCAGATTCGGGAGTTAGCCCGCTTCGATCAAGTGCGATCCCCCAGTCTAGCAGGTACACCTCGCCGAACTCACCGATCATCACGTTGTCGGGCTTGACGTCACGGTGCACGACCCCGTGCGCGTGCGCGAAGCTCAGCGCGTTGCAGACTTGACTGAGTATTTCTAGGTGAATCTCGATCGCGTCACGCCCATCTGCACGCAGCTTCGTCCACAACGGCGTGCTGGGATCCTGCGCAAGCGTGCTCCAACTGACGCCATCCACTCGCTTCATCACCAACACGGGACTTCCGTCTGAGCCCACTCCAAGGGCATGAACCGGTACGATCCCCGGGTGCTCGAGCCGCCCCATGACAACTCCCTCGTGCAAGAGCGCGCGGGCGTGCTGCGCCAGGGTGAGGTTGGGGTGCAACCGCTTGATGGCCACCTCGCGCTGAAGCGACTGTTGCTTCGCCAGATCGACCGTCCCCATCCCTCCAGCGCCCAGCCGACGAGTGACCTGAAGGTCTGATGGTTGCTGCACGCGACTGTGGCTCTCACTCTGCCCTTCGTCGATCGCGATAGAGGGAAGTGGCGCAGCGCCCTTCGGTGCGCGCCCCACCGGCTGAATCAGCGCAATGGCGAGGGTGCTTTCGACTTCAGCCTGCAAATATTCAGGCCGAATCGTCTTCGCAAACTCGCTCATGTCCACGATCGCTTCGGGCTCTTTGGTCATCGACGGCGCTCTTAGAAGCAATGGTTGCAAAAGTAGCGTTCTCTACAACCAGGTATAGTGCATAAGCGATTAGCTTTTCGCAAACTCGACAGCGTAGTTCTTGTGGCAATAGGCGCAGACGACCTCTAGTTGCCCTCGCACCGGGGCCGCGATCGCCGCCCCGCAGTTCGCACACTCTTCGGGCCATTTCACCGGAACCGCTGACCCCACCGCAATGGGCGCATTCGCTCGCTGCACCTTCCACGCGACGACTTGACCCGAGCGGGCCGCTTCAATGAAAGAGTCAATGCTCTTGCTGTCTGCGCTCTTCATCACCAACGTCGCGGCGGCGGGATTTCCTCCCTGAAAACGCAGCGTGAGGACCTCATCTTTCACAAACCAACCGCGCTCGGTGTCTTCGCTTGAGCCAATGTGCCCCATGGGTCTCTCAAAGATCACCGCTCGCTGACCACCTGCAATTTGCTCAAACCGCAGAATCAAATCGGTCACGTACAGGGCTCCCTCAATTGGTCCGCGGGGGCTGTCTTCCCAAGTGGCTGCGGCGACGGCGA
>JANNCG010001094.1:0-5474 GCA_031386385.1 Myxococcales bacterium | reverse complement strand
AATCGTCGAGCGAAACACTACTGGGCATCATGCCCATGGGGTTCATTCCGAAGTCGGTAACGCGTGCGGCGATGGGGTCAAAGTGCAGGGGCGTTCCCTCTGCGTCGGCCTCGTCCCAAAACGAGTGATCGGTGTGCATGGTGATCTGCGCGGTCACCTTGCCCATCATGGACGCTTGCACGCCGCGTGTGGCCGCGGTGTCTTCGGCGCCCAACGTTGGGTTGTGGCAGTTGATGTACGAAGCCCTGTCGTTGAAGCCAAACGCAAACCGCACCACACGTGGATAGATTTGAAACTCAGGGTCCACCTGCGGTGTCGCGGTGCGGCCTCGGTAGGTCGCCGTCCCTGAGATGTACTTGCTCCACCCGTTGGCAAGCATCGCTGCGACGGCCGCCGTTGAGTCGGCGCGAAGATTCAAATTTTGCATAGCGCAGCTCGCAGGTGCAGTCGCAAACGAAAACGCGTAGCGAACCGTTGGATCAAATGGCATCCCGTTGGTTTGCTGAGACAACAGCACCACAGACGTCGCGGTCTCTGGTGGACCTCCTGCGCCGGTCAACGGTCCACGCGCGTGAAGATCCACAATCCACGGGCCTGTCGCTTGCGCCACAAGCCCGCCGACGCTTGAGCGCATCATCGGATCAGCCCCAGGCTGGTTGAGCCTCACCTCGCCGAGCACAACAATGTAGTGATCGAAGCGCAACTCCCAGCCATCGACAAACACCACATCGCCTTGACCGGGCATCGCGGTGTAGTCATAGCCTGTTTCTGCGAGCGATTCGCCAGAGATGGACACTTGCACTGTGCGTGGGGCGTTGTCTGTTGGCGCAAAGGCCGGCGCGCGAGGAGTGAAAAATCCTGGAGCCAGTGTACATGCAGCCGGTCCGTCACTGGGCGCGCCGTCAATCACGGACCCGTCTGGGGTCATCAGGGCAACGTCAATCATCGATCCGTCGATGGGGGGTTGGATGATCACCGCGACGTCGTTGACGCCGCCGTCCGTGCTCATCGGCGTTGCGCAGTGAACGAGCGTTGAGCTAACAATCACCGCCGAGAGCAGGGGGTGGACTTGTGCAAATCGAAGACGCAGCGGCGCCGTGAATCGTGATACAGGTATCATGACTTATATCCTATGTGAGTAGAGGTCTTGCTAGTGTGGTGCTGCAGGGCTCGGGTTGTGAGCCTGTGTTAGGGAGAATTAGCAGTATTTTGCCAGGTAAAATGAAAGGTATCCCGCGCAGAGCGAATGCCCTGAAGAAGCTGGCCAGCGGACGCCCGATCGCTGAAGTCCACCGGTTGCTGGCGCTCGTCTAAAAACTCAACAGCGTCAAACCAATGCGAGGCGTCAACGCGAACAGACAGCTGCCCGCCGACGCTCGGCAACACGCTGGTGGGGATGCGGGTGACTTGGTGCTGCGTCCACTGCTGATACGCGATCGTGGTCCCCGCGATCGGAACTCGAAGCACTGCATCAAAGATCACCGAGCGATCGGCTTTTTGTGCCACTCCAGCGACGTGTGCGACGGCGGCTCTCGCCCCACCACGCTGAGCGATAGGACCGTCCGCGGCGTCAGTGAGCCAGACCGTGGCGGACAGGCCAGTGTCGGTGACCGCAGTGCTCGCGCCGGTGATCAAGCCCCACTGGGGGTTAAGCGCGTTGACCGTAAATGGCGTGAGAATTTGCACAACAACACGCCCGTTGGACTCGTTGGTTCCTGATCCTGGGGCGCCGTTGTAGAGATACACCGGACCGATGGAGACCTCGGCGGCCGAGACGGTCACGGTCCACCCGGTACTGGTCTGCACGACCAGCGGCTGAGACACATCACGCTCAGCACCCGCGTAGCGTGTTGAGAAGGTGACCTGCTGCAACGGTGGCTCAATCGCGCAGCATGTCAGCGTCACTGCAGGCAACAAGACGGCTGCAAAAGCTCTCGCGAGCGGTGGAGCAAATGTCATCGCGTGGCCTCCAAGTTCGACAACGGTGGTTGCGTGGCGGGGCTCGGATTCAGCTGCGCCTGCGGCTCTGCGGGTGTGGCCGGTGGCTCATCGTCGCCCGCAGGTTGGCCGCCAAAGTACAGTGTCAATGAGGCCATCACTGTCAACGGCGCGCCTGCTGAGAAGTGTCGCGCGGGCAGCATGTCCGGTGCTGCGTTGCCCTGAGTGAAGTTTGAGAGGTAGTTGTAGACGCCGAGCTCGTAGCGCGTGTTGAGCAGGTTTTGTCCCGAGAGTCCGAGCTCGATCCAGCGCCAGCCTGCGGTGACAGAGGCGTCCATGACAAACATACTGTCGCTCACTTGACTGAAGGGCAAATTGCGCGGCGCGACAAACGTGAGTCCCATCCCCGCTCGCAACCGCACGGGACTGTTGGCCATGCGAAGCCCGTACACCGTCTGCGACCAGCCAAAATCCGACCGCGCCACCAACGAAGGAACATACGGGACCATGCTCCCCTGATCGCTCGGAAAATAAGTGCTCCCTGGGTCCATCTCCGCGCGCACAAACCGCGCGTCGGCGTACGTCACACTCGCGACCCAATCAAACCACCGATGCGTGAACCGCGACGCGGCAATCAAGCCCTGGCGAATGGTCCCCGGTGACAGTGTGTTGCGCCCCGCTTGTTGATTGAAGATCAAATCGCGCCCCACGTATGTGAGATAGTACATCGCTCGCACGGTCACCGCTGAGCTTGCACCCAAGGACTTGTTATAGACCACACCGGCCTCCGTCGCGATCAAGCTTGAGAAGGGCGCAAAAGTTGAGTCTGCAATGTACGTGGGGTCTGCCGAACGCGCGCCGCTTCCAACGCTGACGGTGAACAAAAACGATGAGAACGGACCCACCAACAGCGACGCTCGGGGCTGAATAGCGATCGCTCCGGCGGACCTTCGGCTGCTTGGATCTCTGGGGCCTGAACGGTCACGGGAGTAGCAAAGCTCGTCCAACACTGTGGTCCCGCCGGGCAAGATCGTGTCGTGAAGATCGCAGCGAGACAAGACGTTAAACGCGAAGTAGTCGCCGCGGATTCCGCCGCGAAGGGCGAGCCAAGGCCAGGGTCTAAACTCGCCGTCGAGGTACACGCCAATGTTGCCCACGGCGTGCTCAAGGTCAAAGTCGACTCGGTAGGGGGTGAGCGACAGCGCGCGGAGCCTGCGTTGAGAAGACTCTACGTGATCGAATCGCCCATAAAATCCAGCCTCAATCGCTTGCGTTGAGCCACGCCACGGAGTGCTCAGCCGAATCGACGCGCGCGCTCCGACCGTCTGCGTGATCGCGTTTTTGTCCACCAGATCACCGCGCTGTGTGATCCCCGAACGAAACGGTGCTGGCGGGTCTTGCAAAAAACCGGTGAAGTTCTCACGGAGCCTAAAATTGCGCAGCGTCCCGAACAGCTGAAACTTTGATACCCGACCGGGCGCAAGGTCTTCAATCGTGGCAGAGACAGAGTGGCGCATCGAGTCTCCGCCCTGCGTGGGGTCATAGGTCCCGAAAAAATCCACGACGCCTGAGGCGACGTCATCGCGCCGGAGGACACCCGCAGAGCCATACTGACTCGCATAGGTTGTAGCTAATAAGCGAAGGGTCGTGCTCGCGCTAAGGCTAAGCTCCCACTGTGCCATCGCGCGGCCTAATCGCGCGAAGCGGTTCTGTCCGAACCCGTCGGTGGTACGCAAATCTGCACCCGCAAACGTGCGCCCCGAGGACGAATCGGCACCCCAGAGCGCCAACACTCTGTGTGTATTGAAGCTACCACCAGAGTACTGCACCGACAGACCCGAGTGGTTCAGTCCAAGCTCATACTCGGCGCTGCCAGCGACGGCGTAGTTGCCCTGGCGCGGATCAAACGGCCCCTCCACAACGCGGATCGATCGGACCAGCTCGGGGAGAATAAAATGCGTGTCGACCAAGCCCTCGCCGTGGGGATTGCCGACCTCGTTGATGGGCATTCCGTTGACGGTAAACTCGATGTCCTGGCCCTCGTGCGCGTCAAAGCCTCTGAGAAAAACCTGCTCAGAGTGTCCCTCGCCGCCCTCGTTTGTCAGCAAAATCCCTGGCGCAAGACGCAGGTAGTCCGACGCGTTGCTACGTGGAACCTGCCGCAGCCCTGGCGTGATCGAGAACACAAACTCACCCGCTCCCCGCGCCGGGGTGCTCGGCTGACTACGGACGCGTACCACCGCCTCATTCGATGCCCCTGTGGGCCCTTGGGGTGCGCGGGTCGCCGGATTTGTTGGGTGCGTGCGCTCGGTTAAGTTTGCCGCCACTCCGGCGTCGCTGCCCTCGGGGGCGCTGTGCGTGTGTGCTGGGGTGGTGCCCGCAGTGGGTCCATGAGAGTGAGCCATCCCCTCGATGCCGCCGCCCTCTTCGCCAAGCTCTGGGATCGCGTCGGGGTCGGTCACCGAAGCGTCCATGGCCACCACGGGAGGGACGATGGGCAGGTGAAATCTCAGCCGAACTGCAATTGCAACACCGTTGCGTCTAGCTGGCGTAAAGCGCAGTTGTTGTGTCGCGGCACGCGCCGCTTCGTCAAAGCTAACGGGTGCGTCTGCGGGGACATGTCCGAGGACCTCGGTCTGCGCAACGGCCCCATCCTCGCCGACCGTCAGCAACATCTCGACATCTACTCGGCGCCCATCCGCGTGTAAGGGGTAGATGGGCGTGGCGCGTGTGAGCATAACGGGCGCAATAATCACTGGTGATGCAGCATCAGAGACACCCGCGTCCCCAGCGCTAACCCCCGCGTCCATGCGTGCACTCACCCCCGCGTCTTGTGCAAATCCTGGGGTTGCGTACAGACAAACCGCCAGCGCACAGCACCCGCCGGCCAGTGCCAAGCGTGGGATGTACAACGATAATTTTGACCGGGCGAGTGAATTCACGAAAGACGAGAATGGATTTAGTCTATTCGCAATCGAGTTGCAAATACAATTTAGATGCAGCGAAGCCGCAACTTACAAATAGCTGATACTATTGCATATTTTCTGTTTTTTGCGCACCCTGTCGCTCTGGCGACTGCACTGTCCACGCGGCGGATCTGGTATTTGTCGCACGCGTGCCGTAGAGTACACATGGTGAAAAAATCAGCCGCCAACACGAAGCAAGTCACCGCACTCGCAGACAACCTGCGAGCGAGCGGTCTGCGCGCAACGCACTCGCGCGTGCTTGTGCTGCAGCACCTTCGTGAAGCGACTTCGCCCGTCAGCCACGCGGACCTAAGTGAGAAGCTATCCTCGCAGGGGATCAACCACGTCACGGTGTACCGCAACTTAAACGACCTCGCGGAGTCCGGGCTTGCCCGGCGGATTGACGTCGGAGATCACATCTGGCGCTTTGAGCCCTTGCGTGATGTGGGGGGACACCCCGCAGGAGAGCACGCGCATTTTGTTTGCGATTCGTGCGGGGATGTAGAGTGCTTGCCGGGCGTGAGCGTGGCGGTGGCGGGGGCGCAGAAGGTTCCGAAAGCGCTGCGAAGA
>JANNCG010001059.1:0-7169 GCA_031386385.1 Myxococcales bacterium | reverse complement strand
CGCCGCAAATTCAGGCGATTCAGAGCAGAATTGTTGAGGTTCGAACGGCGCTTCGTCGTGAGGTTCGCAACGTTTATCAATCCGCCGCGGCTGAACTCTCTGTGGTTCGGCGAACTGAGGGCGACCTTCGAGGTGCGCTGGGTGACGCTCAACGCGAGGGGCTTGAGCTTAACCGACGCGAGATTGAATACGGACAATTGCTTCGCGAGCGCGAGAACAACTCGAAGCTCTTTGGGCTCGTCCTTGAGCGATCAAAAGAGACGCAACTGACGCGCATGATGCGGGTGAACAACATTCGAGTGTTGGATGAAGCGCTGCTGCCCGGTGCGCCGATTCGTCCAAAAGTGTCGACAAACATCTTGTTTGGCGCGGGCTCGGGATTTGTCATTGGTTTGATTCTCGCTTACCTTGTGCTTCTCGCGGACCGCACGATGCGCACCGAGAGCGACGTGATCGACGAGCTCAAAGCCACTTTGTTGGGCGTGTTGCCAAAGGTTTCGTCTCGCGCTGCTTGGCAGTACGTCTATTCGTACAGCAGGACATCCGAGCTTGAAGAGCCGGTGAAAAATCCGGACCTCATTGTGCACACGCATCCAAAGTCCGCGATCGCAGAGGCGTGCCGCAAGATTCGAACAAACCTGCTATTTCTCTCACCAGATACACCCTTTCAGGTGATTATGGTCGGGAGCAGCGACCCGCGTGAAGGCAAGACCATGGTTGCTATTTCACTGGCAATCTCTCTGGCTCAGAGCGGCAAAAAGGTCTTGCTTGTGGACACTGACCTTCGACGTCCGCGCGTTGCGAAGGCGTTTGAGATTAGACCCGCCGTCGGGATTGCCAGCGTTTTGATTAACGAAGCGACACTCGAAGAAGCTGTGATCGAGACTGACATCCCCAATCTTTCACTTTTGACGTGCCCGTCTGGAGAGATTCCACCGAATCCGTCCGAGCTTTTGCACAGCCAGCGCTTCGCTGATTTGGTCAAAACGCTTCGCACGAAATACGATCGCATTGTGTTTGATACGCCTCCGGTCGGCGCTGTGACAGACGCGCTCGTGATTGGGCCGCAGGTTGACGGAGTGATTTTAGTCACCCGCGCGCGCAAGACTGTCCGCGCTCGTGCTCGCTCAGTGTTGAGTCAGTTTCGCGCTTTGGGAACCCGCATCGCCGGCGTAGTGCTCAACGACGTGGATCTTCGTCGCGAAGGCGCCGAGTACTACTCGTACGCAGCGAGTTATGAATACAAGCCCACACCCGAGGCGACTGAGTAAGCAGCTGTGGCTGACACTTCGAACCTCGACGAGCGGGATCTTGCAGCGCTTGACGATCGACCCTGGTACAAAAAACGATCCTCCATCGGGGCTGTGGGACTTGGCGTACTCCTCGCGGGATCCGCTCTGCATTTGGGAGGGGCTGCACCGTTAGCGGTGCCACTTTGGACAACGTTTGCGTTGCTGCTCTTGGCGTTTGTCGGTGTCGATGTGGGTCGCGAGATCAAGAGCCCTATTGTTTGGGCGGCAGGGCTTTTTATCGCCGTGACGGTGGTGCAGCTCGTTCCGTTGCCACCGTGGTTGTTGCAGCTGTTGGACGGGCACTCTGCGCAGTGGTCTGCGCTCGCACTCGCGCCCTTTCGAGTAGATCTTGCCGGCCGTTGGCGTCCCCTTCACGTCGATCCCGGAACGGGCTGGGCAGACCTGCAATACATCATCGGATTAACAGCTGCGTATCTCGCCGCCAGACAAGTCACGGTCCGTGGCGAGGGTGAGCGAGTCATCCGTGCCGCCGCGATCGTCATCGTAGGCATCGCGTGCATTGGCTTCTTTCACAAAGGCGCACAGCTCGATCGCGTATTTGGGTTCTACGCGTTGAAGGACACCTCGGTCCCTCCGCTGCTGACTCCGATCATCAATCAAAACCACCTCTCGGCATACCTTGGCGCGGGCTTGCTGCTTTGGTTGAGTTTTTTGTCTCATGAAATCACAATCCTGGGCAAAGTGTCTGCCCTTAGCGCAGCTGGGACCTGCGCATTGGGTTGTGTAGTTTCATTTTCGCGTGCCGGAATCGCGAGCACCTTTGGCGCAACGCTGATGTTTTTGGCTTGGGTCACATGGCGCGCAAAACCCCGTCGCCGCGGAGTAGCGTACGAGTCTCACGCACGTCGCGCGATGATCACTGCGATTGCAGCCGGAGTGATCGCCAGCATCACACTCTTCGTCGGTTGGGAAGTGATTCGCGCTGAGCACCTTCGCCACGATTACACCAAAATCGCCTACATTCGCGCAGCGCTTCGGGTCGTCGCTGCCCATCCGGTATTTGGCGTGGGTTCTGGTGCGACCTACGCGGCGATCACCGCCGAGGGGGCCATGCCAGAGGCCTTCACCGCCGAGCGGGCAGAGTCGTTGCCTGTCGATCTTGCGCTCGCGATTGGTCCGATTCCTGCGCTGATCGTCATGGGCTTGGCGCTGCGGTGGTTGTGGACTATCCGGCCCAAGCGCAAAGCTCCTACGTGGGTTTTAGGTGCATTCTGCCTGGTGATTGCTGCAGTCGTTCACGACACTTTAGACTTCTCGCTGTGGCTCGGTGCGACCGGATACCTGGTGGCAGCGGTATCGGGTGTCCTCTCTGGCGAGGCCCTGCGCGGTCAGAAGGGATCGCACGCGAGGGTGTTTCATTATCCCATTCTCGTCCTGGTGCTGCTCTCTGCGCTCGTCGCAAAGACAACCATCAGCTCTCCGTATCACGTTGAGCGTGAAAATTTGCGCACCGTGGTGACCAACGCCAACCGATCGACGCCCATGTGGGGAGCCTTTGAAGCCTCCATGCGTCGCCACCCTGCAGACGCGTACCTGTCACTTCTGGGTGCACGGTATGCCATCCGCATGCGCGACGGTCGTGCGTTGCGATTTGTTAACCAAGCGATGTTGCTCGCGCCGCGCTGGCCCGCACCTCACGGAATTCTCGCACAAATCTTTGTCTCTACCGGCAATCGATCTCAAGCGCTGCTCGAAGCCAACCTCGCGGTCCGTGAGTCAGACGACGCGATCGCCCCAATGAGCGCACTACTGTCGCGAATCAACGTCACGCGAGACGAGCTTCATCGTGCGATTCCGCCTGGACGTCGTGGCGATCAGTTTATCCAGTCACTTGCCACAAACGCAAACCTCACAGAGCTCGTTGACGAGGTTGCCCTTGAGCGAGACCCAAACAACACCGCCGCCCTTCTGCGCTCAGCGCATCGCTCAGAGATCGCCGGGGCAACTGCGCTTGCGCAGCAAAGCTATGAGACGATTCATCGCGCGCACCCAGAAAACAAGGACGCCGCACGGTTTCTTGCGCTGATGCTTATCCATGCAAATCGTCTAGTAGATGCTGATCGTGTGGTCTCTACCACCCTCGCGTCAACGCGAGACCCCGCGCTCTATGAGCTGAGGGCTCGAATCCAAATGCAGCGCGGCGACAGTGTGGGAATGCGCGTCACCATGCGTGAGTGGCTTGATCAGATCTCTGAAGATTTTGATCAACGCGCGGTGGTGTTAGGCCGTCTTGGAGAGCTTGAGCTCGAGCTGCTCAATTATGGTTCGGCCATTGCGGCGTTTGAGCAAGCCGATATGACCGCGGGCGGAGAGCACCTCTACATTGACCGCATTATCGCTGCTGCGAGAGCTGGTGGGGACCTGTCTCGGCTCCGCAACGGTTGCTCAACATTAAGAGAGATTACCAGCGCCGACGATCCTCGCCGCAACGCGTGCCGCGAGGGGCTTGAGTCACCCCGCGACGCGGGCGCTTCAACCGTCGGTCCATAGCGTTGTTCAAGCCTTGAAACTCCCGAAAATATCGCTCAAAACGGTGATTGCGCTCCTCAAGCGGCCGGCGTTTATCTACCTCTTGGCGAACGTGCTTGGTCGTGTGGGAGGGATCGTATTGATCCCGATCTACACCAAAAAGCTCACCGAAGCTCAGTACGGCGCGTACGGTCTGATCACGAGTCTCACGAGCCTGTTGCCGCTGTGCTTCTCGTGCGGGCTCACGGCCGGACTGTCCAAGGCGTTCTTCGACACCAAAGACATCAACGTCGCCAAAGAGATGGTGGGCAGCATCGCGAAGGGGATGATTTTTCTGTGCGGGATGTGGACTTTGTTGGCGACGGCGATTGTTTGGTTTGCCCTTCCGCATGGCGTGATGCAGTTGACGCAGCGACAGCTTCTTTTGGTGCTGCTGATTAGCTTTGCGAACTGTGTGGGATTTGTCCCAGATAACTATCTTCGCGCGGCGCAAAAACCCGTCTTTGCGGTCGCCACACAGCTGGGTCAGTTCTTGCTCACAACATCGCTGGGGATCTATCTCGTCGCGTACAAGGGCCGTGGAGTCGACGGTGCGATTGAGGCAGGTCTCGGGGCCTCGTTTATGGCCGCGACGATCGGATTTTGGCTCACCTTCGTTCACCTCGGGGGTCGTGATGTGATCAAGCACACCAAGAGCGTGTTTAGGTTTTCGATCGCGTTTGTGCCGCACTTTATGGCGAGCTGGGCACAAGAAGCGGGTGATCGCTGGATCTTGTCGGCCTTTGGCGATCGTCGTGCGCTGGGCCCGTACTACCTCTCAGTGCAGCTCTTAAGCCCCATCCCAATGGTCACAGGCGCATGGAACGGCGGTGAAACTCCCCGCGTTGGAGAGATGTTTAGAGACGGCGGAATGAGGGCGGTGTTTCGCGAGCTCCCGACGCAATTGCGCCGCTCGTTTGCAGCCGCTGCGCTGCCAACGACGCTGCTGATTTTGGGCTCTCCCTTGCTTCCGCTCGTGATCAACGCGCGGTTTGCGCAAGTGCTGTACATCATGCCGGTGTTGGCCCTGGGCTACCTGTTTGATTCACTTTATTACCCGTCGACCAACGTCATTTTTTATTCGGGATACTCAAAGGCGATCCCCACTGTCACCGTCCTGACGGCCATCGTTGGAATGTCTCTCTGCTTCGTGTTGATCAGGCGCTTTGGCGTCCCTGGATTGCTCGTCGCACGCGTTGCCACATCCCTTACGCGCTCGGTCGCGCTAGGGCTCGTCGCGCGAGCGCTCGGCAAACGAATGATCAAGTCCGAGTTGGCGATCCCCCCCGTAGAGACACCAAAGGCATCGACTTTATGAGCGCATCCAGTTCATCAAAGGATCCCACCCAGGCGGTCCTTGCGATCATCCCGGCCCGAGGCGGATCGAAGGGATTACCTGGCAAAAACCTGGCTCAAATTGGTGGGCAATCGCTCGTCGCATGGGCGGTGAAGGCGGCTCAAGACTCCGGCGAGATCAATCGCGTGATCATCAGCACGGATGATCCGCAGATCGCACAGAGCGCAGAGAGTGCGGGCGCCGAGGTTCCATTTATGCGACCGGGGGAGCTGGCGATGGACTCAACACCGGGGATCGCGCCGGTTCGTCACGCCGTGACGCACTTCGAAGAGCGGGGAGTCTTCTTTCGATGGATCGTCTTGCTGCAGCCTACCTCGCCCCTTCGCACTGGAGCCGATATCGCTGGCGCGCTCAGCGTGGCACGCTTGCAAAACGCGGACAAAGTGATCTCTGTGACGGCCGTCCATCAGCAGCCAAGCTGGATGTTTTCGATGGAAGACAACGGCGCGATGAGCAGATTTTTGCCCCCCAGCGAAGCCGCACAACGAAGACAAACTTTGCCAAAGCTGTTCGCAGCCAACGGCGCGGTCTATGTCTATTCTCGTGACGCGGTGTTCGCGGACGAGAACATCCCGCAGCGAATCCATGGCTACGTGATGCCACCCGAGCGGTCCATCGATATCGATTCTGCCTGGGATTTAACAGTCGCGCGACTCATTTTCGAACATCTTCAACAAGAGCAACGGTGACCCCTATGTCTATGAATGAAATTGCCTTTCACGGTCGATCCATCGGCCAGGACAACCCCTGCTTCATCATCGCGGAGGCGGGCGTAAACCACAACGGCAACGCGGATCTGGCAGAAAAACTGATTGATATCTCTGCTGAGTCCGGCGCGGATGTCGTGAAGTTTCAGACGTTTGATCCCGACGCGCTCGCGGGCGCAAGCGCTGCGATGGCTGAGTACCAAGCGGTCGCAATGAATGACTCAAGCTCATCACAGCGCGACATGCTTCGAGGATTAACGCTGCCCAAAGAGAGCTACGAACGGCTCATTGCTTACGCGAAGAAGAAGAACATTTTGTTCTTATCAACGCCCTTTGACGAGCGAAGCTCAGACTTTCTAGAGAAGCTTGGACTTCCGGCGTTTAAGATCTCGTCGGGTGATTTAAACAACACGCTGCTGCTCGCGCATATCGCGCGAAAAAAGCTCCCGATGCTCGTCTCAACAGGGATGGGGACCATTGGTGACATCGCTCGAGCGCTTGAGACGCTGGCGCAAAATGGCGCTCCACCCGTCGCGCTCTTTCACTGTGTCTCGAACTATCCTGCGTCTCCAGAGGACTGCAATCTCAGGGCGATGGCGACGATTCGAAGCGCGTTTGGGGTTCCGGTGGGCTGGTCTGATCACACGACGGGGATTGATATCTCGCTCGCGGCCATAGCCCTTGGCGCACAGTTGATCGAAAAACACGTGACCCTCGATCGCACCATGCCCGGGCCCGATCACAAAGCGTCGCTTGAACCTTACGAGCTCAACGCATTGGTCTCTGGCATCCGTCGTATCGAAAAAGCTCTTGGATCGCACATGAAAGCGCCTCGACCGGCAGAGGGTCCGATCGCAAACATCGCGCGCCGAAGTCTGCACTGGGTGCGGCCACTCGCAGCCGGCACAGTCGTCACAGCAGCAGATCTTATCGCTCTTCGTCCCGGCACCGGCATCGAGACGTCTGCGTCGGTGTGGCTGATAGGTCGACCTGTGGTTCGTGCGGTCAGCGCCGGCGCTATGCTGCAGCGCGCGGACTTCGAAACCGCACCGTAGCCCAGTCGTAAAGCGAAAGCACAACGCTGGTCGCCAAAGCCAGCACTAACAGATAGACCGGCTGTGAGTACCGTGACTCAAAGCTGTTGAGTGGAAAGTACACGAGCACCGAAAACAACAGCGGGGCGCTCAGCAAGCGCCAGCGTGGGTCTCGCTTCCACAATCGTACTGCGCCGATAAAGCCAGACACAACCAGCAGAAGATTGAGCCCCCAAAGCGCGGATTTGGC
>JANNCG010001040.1:0-8147 GCA_031386385.1 Myxococcales bacterium | reverse complement strand
ACGCTCTGGATCAAACTCTCGTTCAACCACCACCGTCCCCCCCAACATCAACGCCATCCCCGCAAATCCGAGCCCCGTCGAGTGGTACAGCGGGCAAACCGCGAGGTGACGGTCATCAACGGTCATCGGCGTTTCGTGGATAAACGCAAAAAATCCCTCGATCTGTCCTGCAGCGAAGCGACGAACCGCGCCCTTCGGTTTTCCGGTTGTGCCGGAGGTATAGATAATGACAGCGCCTTCTTGCTCAAGGAGGTCGGACTTGTTCTCAAAATCGAGCAGGCTCTCAAGCGAGACAAAACCCTCTGCCTCGCCGTTGACCGCAAATGCGCGGTCGTGAGGCATTCCAGTGATCGCGCACAGCTCGCGTACGCCGGCCGCAAGCTCGGCCTCGAAGAAGATGATCTTCGCGCCCGAGTGCTTCACCAAGTACTCAAGCTCACGCACCGTCGAGCGCCAGGACGCCGCAACTCCGCTGGCGCCGAGCCTTGAGAGGGCAGAGCCCAACACCAACACTTCTGGGCTGTTTTTTAACAGCGAAAGCGCTGTATCACCTTTTTTTAAGCCACGTGCAGAAAGCCCGGATTTGAGCGCATTGATCCGCGCGTCAACAGCGCCGTAGGTGAGCGATCTGCCTTGAAACTCGAACGCCACGCGGGTCGGCGTGTTGCGCCCGTGAATGCGAAAAATCGCCGACGGGCCACTACCACCGAGAGCAAGTGTGCGCGCACTGCCGTATAGTCCCTGAGGCGTCACACCTTTCCACAGACCCGTTCGTGCGACGACGCTTGAAAACATCGCGACCTTTTTTGCCAGCTTCTTTGCTTGCTCTTTGAACATCATGATGAACTCGTTTCCAAAGCTTCCAGCCGTTGTTGATCGAAGGGCGCTACTGTCCCTCGGAGGACTTGCGTTTGCCACTCCGAAATGGCTCTGGGCTCAATCTCGACCTAGTCCAAATCTATCGGCACCATCCGAGGACGTCCGCCGCGCCCTTGATCCGCTCGCTGCTCGGGGCGCTGCGATCTGGATCGATGACCTCGACGCGGGCGCGAGCGCGAAGACCACGGTGCTCTGCCGCATGCCCGCGTCCGTTGCCCAAGTGCGTCAGGTGATCGCTTCACCACAGTTGTACCCAGAGTTTTTGAGTGTTGTCCGTGACGTTGTGATCGACAGTTCACGCGGGACGCAGACCGGCTTTCACTTTCGCGCCGTTGCCTCGATCTTTGAGCTAAACGTCGCAGCCGCGATGCGAAGTGCAGGTCCTCGCCGTGTGGACGTGAACATCGTGCGCTCTGATTTCGGTCCAGGCGCCGCACGTTGGGAGTTGTTTGAAGCCGGGCCCGATTCGACGCTAGTCGCGTGCTCGACGTGGGGTGATCCATCGCAGGGACACTGGCTCTTTCGCCAGGTAGCTCGAAGGGGAAACGCTTCTATCGCGTTGATGACTACCGCGGTCAATCTGTTGCTCTCACTGTCGCTGCAAAAGCGGGTGTCAACGTTGGTCTCTCGTCCCATCGTCGCGGAAGACCGAAGCAATGAGCCGTTGACTCCCATATCAGCCGCGTTGCGTTCGGCTCTTCCAACGGGTGTGCTCGGATCGGTGACGCTCTCACCGCAAGGCACACTGCTGCAGTCTTCAACCTCGTACATGGTGAATGTTTCGCTCGCTCGCGTAGAGCAGGCACTGCGCAACGTCGCTCAGTACGGAACGATCTGGCGAGCCATGCGCAACGTTCGGGTGCTTGGCACCGACGCGGATCAGAGCATTCGGTTCGCATCGGAGCTCGAGAGCTCACTTGCACGAAGCGCGGGTTCTCGACGGCTCACAATCACCCGCACAGATCAAACACTTACGGCACAGTGGGTGGGAATCGGTGGGGATGAGCTCGGGCACTCACTTCGCTGGGATGCAGTGGCCCAAGGCCCATCTCAGGTGGTGCTAATGGCGACGATCGGCGATGAGTCTTCACGCATCGGATTTCCGTTTCGGCGCACAATTGACGGCGAGCCAGCGTTGCGGTCCGGCCTGGCGCTCGGCCTCGCGTCGGTGTGGGCACGGTCACTGAGCAACTTTCTGACCCGAGAAGCGTTGGGATTGCCTGCGATTTCGAGCTCGCGTTGAAAACCCTGAAAATTGTTGACTCAACGCGATGCAATTTTCTACGATAGCTGCGCTTCGTGCGGACATTCCAAACGATGCCCGCAGGTTTGACGCACGTCCCACAATCGCAAGTTCCAGGAGAGAATCTACAGATGACCCCGACTACCAAAAAGCTCGCTATCGGCGGCGCAGTTCTCATTATCGTCGCAGCAGTGCTTAACTTCGTCGTCTTTAAAGAGAAAGAGACTCCGACCGGTCAACGTGGCGTTGCTGGCGCTGCGCCGTAGTCGAGTCATCAACAGACTCGCGTCTCTTGAAGAATCGAGATAGAATCGATTCGTGAGTCGCGTTGATATTTTTCGTCTGTTGTCTTTTGTGTCGGTCACCACACTTGCTTTGACAGCCACTGCTCAGCAGCGTCAGCAAGCCACGGGGCGAACGCCGCAACCAGTTGCTCCAAGTGCAGCGTGTGCCAATCTTCCCACTATTCAGGAAGATGTGCCGCCAACCACTACGGGCACAGATGGACAACCGGTTCCGGCAGTTGCTCCGCAGTCCTCAGCTGACACGTCGCAGCGGTACCTCCGTTGTGCGCTGGACGAGTTTTCTCGGCAGCAATATCGAGACTCGATCCGACATTTTGAACTCGCACACCGCGCGGCGCCATCTGCGGATTTGCTCTACAATATTGCTCGATCGCACGAGCTGCTCAACGAGTACGTAGAAGCCGCGGACAGCTACGAGCACTATCTTCGTGACAAGGTCAACGCTCCTGATCGAACCGAACTTGAGGCCCACATCCGTGAGCTTCGAGATCTTGACCGCCGACGGCGCGAGGCTGCAACGCGGCAAAACGCACCCACTTTGCTGCGTATTCAAGTGGATCGACCTGGCGCTGAGCTTCGGTTAGACGACCGGCCAATCGGCGTTTCGCCCCTGGCATCGCCGGTTGAGTTGGCCACGGGCGTGCATATTCTTAGCGCTCAAGCGAGCGGCTCGCAGATCTGGCGTGGTGAGGTCAGAGCGCGTCAGGGGGAGACCGCAAATGCGATGGTCGGGCTTCTGCCGTCGACCACGTTTCGCACACGTCCGCCCACACATGTTCTAAGTTATGTTATCGGCGGGGTGGGACTCGCGACCCTTGGGACAAGCGTGGTGTTGGGAATTTTAGGGGCGACGACGATGGCAGGCAGCGTCCCACCGATGTGCATGCGAGCGGAGCCGATGGCGCCAGCGACTGCTGGATATGTCTCTTGCGGCCCTCCGATGCAAGAGCAGCTGACGGCGATTGATTGCGCGTCCAACAGCAATTCGCCTTTTTGCAGGGGCGAAGCAACGACACAACTCTCGGCGATCGTCGGAGGTGTTGGCGTGGCAGTGCTCACCGGCGCAATCATCGCGTACTTTATCGAATCGGGCTCCCGGCGGACCGAAGAGGTCCAACAAACACGAACGGCCTCATGGCGGCGGGGCTATCGCAGAGATTTCCAGTAAGGGATTTGGCTGCGAACCACCGCGTCGAGCGTCTGTTTTGCGTCGCCGGTGAGTTGAATGGACTGCACTTCAGTCGTTGACGAAGACTGAAGCTCCATCGCGCAGGCTTGGACAGACTGCTCAATTGCGCGAAGGTCATATCCGCCCTCAAGCGCGAACAAAATTCGGCTTTGAGAGAACTGATCCGCGATCGACACCAGTCTCTGCGTCATCCAGCGATAGTCGTCGTTCTTTAACCGCATGGTGGCGAGAGGGTCGCGCTCGTGTGCGTCAAAACCCGCGCTGACGATGACTAACTCGGGCTCGTACTCGCTCAGCACCGGAATGATGACTCGCTCAAAGCTCGCGCGGTAAACCGAACCGTCGCTCTCGGTCGGGAGCGGAAGATTCACCGTAAATCCGCGTCCATCTTGAGCTCCCACTTCGTCGCTCTGACCCGTCCCCGGATAGAGGGGCCACTGATGAAGTGAGATAAACAGCACCGTCGGGTCTGAATAAAAAATGTCCTGCGTTCCGTTGCCGTGGTGCACGTCCCAGTCAATGATCGCGATGCGCGAGAGCCCTCGTGCTCGCGCATGCGCTGCGGCAACAGCGACGTTGTTGAGCAGGCAAAACCCCATGGCCCGTGATTTTGTTGCGTGATGTCCTGGGGGCCGCGCGAGCAAAAACGCCCGACTCACGGTTCCGTCCATCAAGGCGTCTACCGCTACGATGGCACTTCCCGCTGCGCTCCAAGCCGCCGCGTGCGTTCCGCTTGAAAAAAAAGTGTCCCCGTCGAGAAATCCCTGGTCTTTTTTCAACGATAGTTCAAGCCGAGACAAGTATTCTGGCGAGTGGCACAGCACCAATTCTTCCAGTGTCGCATCGCGGGCGAGCAGGACCTGCGGATCCGGAAAGGCAGCCAAGATCCCCCGATGGGCGGCCCACACGCGTTCAGGGCGCTCAGGATGAAACCCCGGCGCCACGTGGGAATCGCCTCTTGGATTGTGCGCAAGCGCGAACTTTAAAGGAGAAACGGGCGTCAAGGAACTTCAGATCTCGCGAGACTTTTACCACCTTCGCGTGAGATTTACCCGAACGTTCGCCGAGGGCTCCGAGGGATGGGCGGTATTTTTCGGACTGACTCACCGGCAATTGCACTCGATGCGCTCATTGTCCGTCTTGACCGCGCGATTGCAGGGATGTTACTTCAAAGCAACTATTGTGCAGCCGATCTGGCTCGTTGGCTAAGATCCAAACGCTCAATCGTTGGAGCAGAACAAACCATGCGGTGGAAACTAATTGCCGGCAACGTCGCAGCACTCATGATCGCGAGTCTCATCGCCCTGTTTTGGGTGCGATCTAGCGTGACACAAAAGCTATCGAGCGAAGTGGGACCAACCGTCGAGCGAAGCGTCGCGCTCTTTGATGCCGTCCGCACAGCGCACGGAGATCGATACAGGGCGCTTGTATCACCGCTCGCTAACACAGACGATGCTCGCGGTGTCTACTCAGCGACAACTGACACAGCGCAAGGGGATGCTGCATTTGCGCTCGCGCAACGGCTCGCGAGGACCATTGGCGAGACCTACCCCCCAACACGCCCCAGGCCTGCGGATTTAGTCGCGATTACGAACAATCAAGGTCGCGTGCTGGCGCGCAACATCGATCGGCGAGCAGAGAACAACCGAGATTTGCGCACAGACTTCGAAGCGGTCGCGACGGCGCTTCAGACCGGTCAGGTCCAGCGAGACTACGTTCGTTATGATGGGCAAAAGTGGTTCGATGTCGTCTTCTCGCCCATTCGAAGCGAAGCCGGAGTTCTGGGTTTGCTCGTTGTGGGATACGAGCTGTCTGACAGCGTGGCTGCAGAGGATCGCGTGCGACTCGGACTCGAAGTCGGTTATCTCGTCAGAGAGAACGACCGTTTCGCCGTACAGAGTTTGTCATTCGGCACTCAGACCGAGAAGACCGCGCTTTTGACCTGGGCCAACAACCCCGCAACAAACCTCGCGGCAGTGTTTAACTCTGAAGGCAATTCGGGTATTCGCGATCTAGAGATCGACGGGCACACCTGGAGAATCGCAGCCCGCTCGTTTCCGAATCTTCACCGACCCACTCGAGCCGGAGCCGTGCGCCCAGGCTTCGTTGTGATGAGCGATGTGACCGCAGCCCAGAGCCCTGCCACGGAGCTTGTGCTACCGATCTTGTATCTCTCGATCTTTGCGCTTGTTTTGATGATTTTATACAACTTGTTTCTCGCCAACTATCTGTTGCAGCCCATTGAAACCATTGAAGAGGGCCTGCTGCGAGTGATCAGCGGCGAGCAAAATCATCGGATCGAACTGCAGCACGCCGAGCTCGGTGGCGTCGTCTATCGCGTCAACCAGCTGCTTCAGCAGTTGTCTGGCGAAGAAGAAGAGAGCGATGACCAGGGGCGAGTTTCGCGACCGCCTCCGCGGCCCGCAGCCCCGGCCGTGACCGCTCCAACGATCGACGAAGCAGCACTGACAGCCTTCTCGGCTGCAAACCCAGCCGACGCCCAAGTGGCGCAGCAGTTAGCTTCAGCGCCCGAGAACGAATACTACGAGCAACTTCGCAAAGAGTATTTGGCAGCGCGGCAAAAGATCGGGCAGGGCTCTCAGGATGGTCTTTCGCACGAACAGTACGTTGAAATTGTACGTGGAAACGAGGCTCAGTTGGCTCAGAAGTACGGACACACCGTTGTGCGGTTTACCGTCTCAGTCCAGGCCAACCAAATCGTATACCGACCGGTTCCGATTTCTTGAAGGTCTGCAAAGCCCTTGACGAAACCGCTTGAAAGCGGAATAGCCCTCTGAACAATTAACCTATGGGCTTCTTCGACTTTCTAAAATCCAAAACACCCACTTCTTCGACGGGTGGGTCCGACGACAAGACGATCGCCAAGCACGCCGAGCGCGTGATGGACAAGCGTGGGATGAGTCCAGACCGCTTCGCGTCTATCGAGTTTTTGTGCAAAACGGGCACCGCCGAAAGTTGGCGTGCAGTGCTCCCGCGTTTTAATTTTACGGTCGATCCAACGATCACCGACCGCGAAGAAAAGCAGTATCTGTATGACTCGATCGTCCTGCACCCCGAAGAGAGCTTCGACGCAGTCTGCGAGCTGCTTCGCACCACGGATTCACTGCACTGGCCTCTGAAGATTCTTCGCAACATATCGACAAACGAGCGAATTGTCTCTGAGCTGCTCAAACTGCTCGAAAACTTCGACACAGGGTACGCGCGAAAAAGCGAGCGAAAGGCCGAGTTGATCGCGGCACTTGAGACTGCACACGACGAGCGAATCACACCCGCGATCCTTCCTTTCTTAAAGGATTTCACCGAAGACGTGCGCTTTCACACGGTTCGAACGTTGTTTAGCCAGCAGCAAAATGAGCTAAGCCTGACATCGCTTGTCGGGGTGCTCGTGGAGGATGATTCGATGCGAATCAAGACCACGATCGTGGACGGGCTGGTGGACCAAAAATGGACACTTACGCCGGAGCAAGCGAAGCGGGTTCAGCCAATGCTCAACAGTGTTCCGACCGGTCCCTGGCGCGTATCACCTGAGGGCGTTGTAGGTCGGTATTAGCCAGCGGTTCGCAGCCCGAAAGACTCAACGTCGCCAAGACGACGCACCTCTTCGATCACTATTCGGGATCGGTCCCGAGCGCATCGTGCATCCGCTTGCGCAAAGCGGTCAACTTCGCGCGAGCTTCTGGCGCGAGATGCGAAGCGTCGGCTTCAGCTAGCGCCTCGTCAAGATACTGAATCTCAGACCGCTGAGCAGTTCGCAACGACACCACCATCTGCAAGAAGGTATCGAACAGATCTTCGAGCTCATCGCCCTTGCGCAGTCGCTCATGAATATCAAGCCGACCACTGCCAACCACGCGAAGCAAGCGCTTGAGCTTGTAGATCGGCCCCACCAGCTTATGCGTGATCACAATCCCCGCAAGCCCGAGCAAAAACACGAGCATAAATCCTGACAACCCAAGCACAACACGGATGTTTTTACGGTTCGCTTCGATCGCTACGGTACGGTTGCGGCTCTCTGCGAGCGAGAGTTCTAAACGCCCATTGGCAGCGAGGAGGTCTGCGTTGATTTGCGACACAAGCTCTGGGTTATCCGCTGCCGCCATCAGGGCGTTGGTGTGCACAATCTCGGCGCTGGTCTTTGACTCGCGAAAGGCGCTCTCGGCTTGGTGGACCGCGATGCTGGCTTCTTTCGAAGCACTGTCAGCGATGCGAACAATGACGACGCTCAGTCCGCTCATCAAGACGACCGCGACGCCGCAAATCATCGCTGTGTATTTTAGCTGAAAGCGTGGATCGAGTAGGTAGTTTCGAAGAAGGCGCTTCGGCGGAGCGCTGGGCTTGCCGTCAGAACCTGCGTCAGCTGGACCGTTGGTCATGTCGTTGCTCCAGTATAGCGTGTGGCCTCAAAAGTCTGTGAAAACTGCACTTGAATTGTCATAACGTGGACATCTTCTTCGGCGCCCTTAGGGCTAAGGTGCCGCGCTAAGCTGCGTCGCCGCTCGATTGACTGCGG